>JABDQM010000320.1 GCA_013042315.1 Flavobacteriaceae bacterium
ACGATCTCTGATGCCTCCGGAAGCTTTTATTCCAGCCTTATTTCCAACGGTATCTTTCATTATTCGTACTGCATTAAGGGTGGCTCCTTGAGGGCCGAAACCGGTTGATGTTTTAACCATGTCTGCATTTCCTTTCAGGCATAATTCGCATGCGAGCTGGATCTCTTTATCAGAAAGGTAACAGGTTTCAAGGATCACTTTCAGTGTTCCTGTGTCAATCACTTTTTTAATCTGCTCAATTTCGGAAATAATTTCTTTGTATCGACCGCTTTTAAGCCAACCCAGGTTGATAACCATGTCAATTTCGTCGGCACCCTTAGCGATGCAATATTGAGCTTCTTTTATCTTGATTTTTGTCGCCATTGCGCCAAGGGGGAATCCGATGACGGCCGCCAGTCTAACTTCTGACTGCTGAAGTATTTCCTTAGCCAGTGGCACATAACAACTATTGACGCAGACAGCATAGAATCCATAGCGAATGGCTTCATTACACAGAGCAGTAATGTCACCTTCCGTGGCGGTAGGTTTTAACAAGGTGTGGTCTACGTAGTCTTTTATGTTCACAGTACTCTTAGGTTTATTCGCGTTCAAATCTTTCATACGCAGCTTTTGAAAGCTCATCTCTGTGATCGGGGTGGGCGATAGAGATCAGGGCCTTCGCTCGTTGATGCAAGTTTTTGCCAAAAAGGTTTACTGTTCCGTATTCCGTGGCTACATAATGTACGTGGGCCCTCGTAGTTGTTACACCTGCACCGTGTTTCAGCGTGGGAGTAATTTTGGAAATTCCGTTTTTCGTCTGCGAGGTAAATGCAAAAATGGGCTTTCCACCTCTAGATAGCGATGCGGCGCGGATAAAATCCATCTGGCCACCCACCCCGGATATCTGTCTGGTACCCACACTGTCCGCACAGATCTGTCCTGTAAGGTCGATCTCCACGGCGCTGTTGATCGCAGTTACCTTGGGATTTTGCAAAATTACATTGGTATCATTGGTATAGGCTGCTTCTTTGAAGTTGACAATGGGATTATCGTCCACAAAATCGTATAAATCCTGTGAGCCAGCTGCAAAACAAGTGACTATACGTCCTGATTTTAAAGTTTTCTCTTCCCCGGTGATCACGCCCTTTTCTACAAGGGGTAGTAAGCCATCTGAAAACATCTCAGTATGGACACCCAGTCGTTTATGGCCCCCCAGATTTGTCAGTACTGCGTTGGGGATATTACCAATTCCCAATTGCAAAGTGGCCCCGTCTTCTATCAAATCGGCCACATTACGGCCAATCTGATGTTCTATTTCTGAAATGGCCCCCATGGGATGCACATGCAGCGGCGCATCTATTTCTATGGCGGCATCAATTTCACTAGAATGTATGATCCCGTCGCCATGGGTTCTGGGCACACAGGGATTAATCTGCGCAATTACGAGTTTTGCTTTTTGAATCGCCGGCAGAGTGACGTCTACGGAAACGCCCAGGGAACAATATCCGTGTTTATCTGGAGGTGAAACCTGAATAAGTGCCACATCTAAAGGCAAAATATTTCTCCTGAATAAAAGATGAATCTCACTGAGAAATATCGGGATATAATCCCCCTTATTGGTATTGACAGCTTTTCTAACATTACCTCCCACAAAGCAGCTGTTAATACTAAATGCTTTGTTATAGGGCGGAGTGGCGTAATTCACAGCTCCTTCCGTATGTATAGATATGATTTCCACATCCGACAGGTCTTCATACCGATCACAGATGGCATTCATAAGGGTATTGGGAGTCATAGCAGCTCCCTGTAGAAATATGCGATCGCCCGATTTTATCAGGGCAGCCGCTTCGGTTTTCGAAACAATTTTCATTCTTTATAAGTTAAGTGCCTGTATGTTCCCCGGAAAAGAGGAGAGAGTTCAGGGTTGGTGACATTCTATTTGAGTTGTTACTTGCGGAGATATAGGTTTAGGAGAAATATAAGGGATTCCCAGGCCCATTCCGCGTAAAATAAAAAGGATACCGACAACGAAAACAAAGATAGGTATTAGTCTTCTGATTTTCATTCGTATTTGAGGTTGTAACAATCCCCCTATATAGGCTGCAGTGGTCATCAGAGGGATGGTTCCAAGACCAAATAATCCCATATACAATGCTCCGGTAAAAGGAGAAGCCATCGCAATTGAGGCAAACAGGGCCATATAAACAAGGCCACATGGTAAAAAGCCGTTGAGGAATCCTATGGTGAGAAATGTATCGGGCGTCCTTTTTTTCAAGGCTTCACCCAAAGCCGATTTTACCTTGGACACCCCCTGGTAGATGGGGCGGGAAATTTTAAATTTTCTCATGTATTTTTCCGGAATCACAATCGCCAGGATCATGATGCCACCAATAATGATGGAAAGATTCTGTTGAGCCCCAAAGACATATAGCCCTTTGCCGAAAAAGCCGAAGGCGAGCCCCATAATCCCATAGGTAATTATCCTTCCTAAATGGTAGAGGAAGAGTTGAGAGAACATCGTTGTTTTTTTATCCCGACTCAGGGGTAGCATAAAGGCAATAGGTCCGCACATCCCCACGCAGTGGAGGCTACCGAGCAATCCTAATATAAAAGCGGTATACACCATAATTTAACTAATAGGTAAAACTTTCCCTGAGAAGGTAAGTTTCGCCCTCATAATTCCAGTTAATGTCAATGTCCCAGCGACCATCCAACAAACGTTTGTCAGGTATGAGCAAATGTGCATTGGATAAACTTATTGGAAAGTCAAAATCCAAGTGTTTATTGGACGGTCTGTAAAGGGACACTTTTCCTTTTATTTTTGAGGGGATCATATCTTTTGGGAATTGGATAGTCATTCCTGAATCGGTTCTGAGAAGCTGTGCCCGATATGGAAGATTCTTTGCCTTTTCCATTGCATCAATCTCCTTCTGGAAGGACAATTCTTTTTTGTAGTATTCCTCAGTGACCAAATCGTGGTTCGCCCGGTCGTCCATACTCATCCTTACAACAAAAAAGAGGATAAAAGCAATAAAGCCGATAAATGATAAGACAATTCCCGTTCCCCAGTTAATTTTCATTTCGTTAGTTTTTACTGTATTCTAATAATAATTTCTCGGACCTAAAAACCGTGTCGTAGCCGTTTCTAATAGCGTTTCTCCGCTGTAAATGCCTATTTTTAGTTTGTCTTTATCGCTACCCAATTCTCCTGAATTGATTTCGATAAACAGCGTCCCTTCTGTAAGTTCTTCTGCCGGGACATCAAAATTCTTATGAGTCACCACTTCTATTTTTCCTTCATGGGACAAGAGTTTAAAACTTACATCTTCCACATTTTTGGTGGTCTTATTAATGAGCTTAAAAGTGTATACATTGCTGATGATATTTCCCTCTTTCCGCTCATACAATTGTCCGGGTAACCGCAGTACTGTGGCTTCCAGATCATTTCTTAGGAAGAGCATACCGATCAGGATTCCTATAAGTATGACAAGCACAGAGGAATAGCCCATCATTCTGGGAGTAAGAGAAAAATTAGTCTTTTTCTCAATGTTATCTTCACTGGCATATCGGATAAGGCCTTTCGGAAGATTAACTTTTTCCATGATGCTGTCGCATTCATCAATACATGCTGTGCAGTTGACGCACTCTAATTGGGTGCCATTTCTAATGTCGATCCCGGTAGGACAAACATGAACACACTGGAAACAATCGATACAATCCCCGTGCCCCAGTTCCTTGCGATCTTCTCCTTTTCTGAATTTCTTTCTTCCCTGTTCGCCTTCACCCCTTTTGTGGTCATAGGCTACAACGATCGACTTGTTATCGAGCAATACCCCTTGCAGTCTCCCGTAAGGGCAAGCTATAATACACACCTGTTCCCGAAACCACGCAAAGACAAAGTAAAAGACCCCGGTAAAAATCAGGAGGGAGATCAGCGTACTGACATGTTGAAGCGGACCGTCGGTGATGTATTTAATCAGAGTGTCACTACTAATCAGATAGGCGAGGAATACATTGGCTATTAGAAAGGAGATCAGAAAAAATATACTCCATTTTAATGTTCGTTTCCTAATTTTCTGTGCATTCCACGGTTGCCTGTCGAGTCGCATTTGAGCTCCGCGATCGCCATCTATCCAATATTCGATCCGGCGGAATACCATTTCCATAAAAATGGTCTGAGGACACATCCAGCCACAAAAAATCCGCCCGAATGCAACAGTGAACAGGGCAATAAAAATTACCCCTGTGATCATAGAGATCACGAAAAGGTGAAAATCCTGGGGCCAGAAGGGGTATCCAAAGATGTTAAATCGCCTCTCCAGCACATTGAACATCAGAAATTGGTTCCCATTGATCTTGATAAAAGGGGAGGCTAACAGAAAGATGAGTAAGCCGTAACTGACCCATTTCCGATATTGATAGAATTTACCGGATGGTTTTTTGGGAAAGACCCAGGCGCGTTTACCCTCTTCATCGATAGTTCCTATAGAATCGCGGAAACGTTCATCCTTTGCCACGCCGGTATCTCTTAAGTAATTTATTCATTCATAGCCACCGTGGTGGTGTCAGTTGCCATTTCTTCGGGCAACTGTTCCTCCTCCGGAGCATTTTCGTCGATCCATCGCTCGCCTTCAGCCGCTTTGGGGTTTGCAGGTGTAGTTCCCTGAAAACTGAGGACATAACTGGCCACCTGAGCCATTTCGGCTGGTTTCAGCGATTGTTTCCAGGCAATCATTCCTTTTCCGTCACGGCCACCTTCTGAGATTGTCTTGAAGACGTTTTTAATGCCACCCCCCAGAATCCAATAAGGATCCGTAAGGTTTGGACCAATACCACCACCTCCGTCATTCATATGACAAATAGCACAATTGGTATCAAAGATCACTTGTCCTGCTTTGAGGTCTGATGCATCAGTGAGTAAAGTGACTGTATTTACATCCACAAGATCTTTAGCCGTTTTCCTGTATTCCTCAATAGCTGTCTGTGCCGCAGCTACTTCCATTTCGTACTCAAGATCCTGATCGTAATCATTAAATACATGGAAGCGGGCGAGATAGACAACGCCAAAAAGGATGGTCGCGTAAAACAGGTATACCCACCAGGGTGGAAGTTCGTTATCCAATTCTCTTATCCCGTCATAATTGTGATCCAGGATTATCTCACCTTCTTTTTCAATGGGTTTGGAACCTAGTAATTTTTTGTACATTTTCTTGGCCCAAGTCCATTCCCACGATTTAGTTTTCGCAATGAGATATCGTTCTTTTGCTTCTTCGGGCAGGGTTTGGAACATTACATTTTCCACGGAAATTACAATGAGTTCAATGGCGATCAGGATCAATAGGACCATCACCAAAAACAACTGTACCATGGGGTATTCTATAAAGGCGGGCTTTTCTCCGGAATCGATGTAAAATTCGGTCAGACCGAAAATAAGGAAGAAAAAGAATGGGATCCGGATCCACCAGGGTGACATATTTTTCATGAGGAATTATTTTGGTTGATTATCTTCTAGAGGTATTTCACTTACTTCTTTGATATGCTCTTTTGAGGCGGTAAATACCCACCAAAATAAAAGCGAAAAGAATACAAAAAAGATAAGTAATGAGATCATGGGATAGGTGGCTATCCCTTCGATACTCTCCATATGGTTTTTAACAAATTTCAGCATGATCTATTTATTTTCTGATAATAATTGATCTGTGTCTTTTACTTTGATATCGGTGCCTAGTCGCTGTAAATAAGCGATAAGCGCTATAATTTCCCGGTCTTTCATTTCAACAAATTCCTGCCCGTTAGTTAGGGCCCTCGCTTTGTCTTCTTCATAGGTCTTTGCAAAATCAGGATCTTCATACAGATTTTTCTCGATCTGCGATGCCTGTTCTTCCATTGATAGCCCTGCATTGTCAATATCTTCTTCGGAATAAGGAACCCCTAGAGACACCATAGCCCTCATTTTGTCCTGGGTGGCAGAACGGTCGTGTTTATCTCTTACCAGCCACTGATAGGCAGGCATAATTGAACCCGAAGACATACTTTGAGGATCATACATATGATTCAAATGCCAGCTGTCCGAATACTTTCCACCAACACGTAGCAAGTCGGGTCCTGTACGTTTACTACCCCATAGGAAGGGATGGTCGTAGACAAATTCCCCTGCTTTGGCGTATTCCCCGTATCGTTCTACCTCACTTCTAAAGGGTCGTACCATTTGGGAATGACAGCCTACACATCCTTCCCGGATGTATAAATCGCGCCCTTCCAGTTCCAGCGGGGTGTAGGGTTTAACACTTGTAATTGTCGGGATATTTGATTTTACGAGTATGGTTGGGACAATCTGAATTACACCTCCAATTAGAATAGCTATGGTAGCCAGGATGGTTAATTGGATCGGCTTTCTTTCCAACCAGGTATGGTATGTTTCTCCAAGTGTGCGTTTGGAGGAAACTCGGGTTAAAGCAGGAGCTTCTGCCTGCTCATCTGTGACTGCACTTCCCGAACGGACCGTGATCACAATATTGTACAGCATTACGATAAAGCCGACAATGTAAAGCGATCCTCCGATAGCACGCATCCAGTACATCGGCATGATCTCATTAACCGTTTCCAGGAAGTTTCCGTAAACCAAGCTACCGTCAGGGTTAAAGTCTTTCCACATCAGCGCCTGGGTAAATCCGGCCACGTACATGGGAAGAGCATACAAAATGATCCCCAGGGTGCCTATCCAGAAGTGGAAATTGGCCATGGGTGTTGAATGCAGCCTTGTTTTAAACATTTTTGGGACCAGCCAGTAAATCATCCCAAAGGTGAGGAAGCCGTTCCATGCCAGAGCCCCCACGTGGACATGGGCAATAATCCAGTCGCTGAAATGGGCTATAGCGTTTACATTCTTCAAAGAAAGCATTGGGCCTTCAAAGGTTGCCATTCCATATCCGGTGATGGCAACGACCATAAATTTTAAGGTTGGATCTGTCCTGACTTTATCCCAAGCACCGCGAAGGGTAAGGAGACCATTGATCATCCCACCCCATGAAGGAGCAATCAGCATCACAGAAAAAGCAACACCGAGGTTTTGAGCCCAGTCGGGTAGGGAGGAATACAACAAATGATGTGGTCCGGCCCAGATATAAATAAAGATCAGCGACCAGAAATGCACAATGGATAAACGATAGGAATAAACAGGTCTGTTAGCTGCCTTAGGAACAAAGTAATACATCAGGCCTAAGAAAGGAGTGGTAAGGAAAAAAGCTACGGCGTTATGGCCGTACCACCACTGCACCAGTGCATCCTGCACACCAGCATAGACCGAATAGCTTTTTAGCGCACTAATGGGTAATTCCAGGCTATTAAAGATGTGTAAAACGGCAACGGTAACGAAGGTGGCCAGATAAAACCAGATAGCCACGTACAAATGTCGTTGCCTCCTTTTAATCATCGTGCCAATAAGGTTCCAGCCAAAGGCTACCCAAATTACAGCAATAGCCAGATCTATGGGCCATTCGAGTTCGGCGTATTCCTTGGAGGTTGTATATCCCAGTGGAAGGGTTATAGCTGCTGCCACAATGATGGCTTGCCATCCCCAGAAATTTAGCTTGCTGAGAAAGTCGCTAAACATCCTCGCTTTCAGGAGTCGTTGTGTAGAGTAATAGACTCCGGCAAAAATAGCATTCCCGACAAAGGCAAAAATTACTGCATTGGTGTGCAGGGGTCTCAATCGACCAAAACTAAGCCATGAGATACCATCTGTGACATTTGGGAATAAGAACATAAAGGCGAGTAACAGGCCTACAAGCATCCCAATGATCCCCCAGAAAAGAGTGGCATAGATAAATTTCTTTACGATCTGGTTGTCGTAACTAAATTGCTGTACTTCCATAATTAAATTTGTTTGCTTTTTGTAGTGGTTTTATTGGACATTGGAACGGTTTGGTCTGAAGTGTTTTTATCGGGCCTTACCAATTCATCTTCAAAGAGCATTCGGACCGATGGGGTATAGGAATCCTCATACTGTCCGCTCTTTACGGAATGGATAAAGGCAATAAAAAAAATGATAGCTACCACTATACTAATGGTCAGCAACACATAAATTACACTCATACCTACCTGAATTCTGGCACAAAACTAAGTTTGCATTGATCCCTAAAAAATGACATATGTCAGGTTTATTTATTTAATTCTTCTTCCTATCCAGTTCGTTGTTATTGTTGTGAATGCCACTATACTTATTGAACTGAGCGGCATTAGGATTGCGGCTATTACCGGTTGCAACTGCCCGGTTACTGCAAAGTAGAGTCCTATGAGGTTGTAGGCCAGGGACAAAACAAAGCTCAGCCTGATGATCCCCATCGCCTTTTTAGAGGCGTTGATGTAGGAACTGAGATTTGTAAATGCAGTTGCGTCGAGAATACCGTCGCATGCCGGAGAAAATACATTGATGTCTTCCGCGAGTGCAATTCCAACATCACTTTGTGCCAGAGCACCGGCGTCATTGAGGCCATCGCCAACCATCATCACCCGTTTCCCGGAATCCTGTAACTCTTTAACGAAATAGAGCTTGTCTTTTGGATTTTGATCAAAGTACATGGGTGTTAAACCCGGAAGTAAAGCTTGCAGCCGATTTCTTTCGCCGTCGTGGTCTCCTGATAAGACCGCCAAATCCATCTGCTTTCTCAAATCCGACATCAAATCGGCAATACCATGGCGATACTGACTTTGGAGAACAAAACGTCCTCTGTAATTGTTATTGGTGCTGATGTGAACTTCAGCCGTATTAGGTAAACTTTGATCGCAATTATCGACGAAGGTTGAAGACCCAATTTTAATATTTTTTTCTCCTTTACTCCCAAAGAGGCCAAGACCAATGTGTTCCTCATATTGATCCAGGCTTAAAATATTATGCTCTTTTAATAAGCTGTATAGCGATCTGCTCAATGGGTGGTTAGACGCCCTCAGGGTACTCTTCATCAACGATTTTTCTTCAGTGGTGAGCTGGCTGCCTTCATAGAGTATTTGGTCGTGTTTTCGTGTCGTAAGGGTTCCGGTTTTATCAAAGATGGCGGTATCGATTCCGGCCATCTTTTCAATCACGGAAACATCCTTGAGGTAGAATTTTTTCTTCCCGAAGATTCTCAGCATGTTGCCGAGGGTAAAGGGGGCAGCCAGGGCAATAGCACAGGGACAGGCGATGATAAGTACAGCGGTAAATACATTCCATACTTTTCCGGGTTCTGCGAATACCCAGTAAAGGGCCGATACCATTGCAATGGAAAGGACGGCAATCGTAAAGCGTTTTCCGATACTATCGGTGAGGGATTTAAATTTACTGTCCGAACTTTCACCGAAAACGGTATGACTCCAGAGTTGTGTAAGATAGCTTTGGGAGACTTTCTTCTGAGCTGTCATTTCAATAGGTCCTCCGAGTTGTTTTCCTCCGGCAAAAACTTTTTCTCCCGCATTCACATGTACAGGCCTGGCCTCACCGGTCACAAAACTGTAGTCTATCTCTGCCGGTCCGGTTTCCAGAATCCCGTCTACCGGGATAAGCTCCCCGTGGCGTATGAGCAGTCTGTCGCCTTTGTTCAGGTCATTTACCTGGGCTGATTCTTCTTTCCCATCATTAAGAATACGGGTAATAGCTACAGGGAAATAGGACTTGTAATCTCTTTCAAAAGAGAGGAAGGAGTAGGTGCGTTTTTGAAAATATTTGCCTAAAAGAAGAAAGAATATAAGGCCGCTAAGACTGTCAAAAAAACCACTTCCCCAATCGAATACAATCTCCAGGGTGCTTCGGATAAACAAGACGAGTATTCCCAGGGCGATAGGTACATCTATATTGAGAAAATTGCTTTTTATGCCTTTGTAGGCTGATATCAGGTAGTCCCTTCCGGCATAAAAGACCACCGGAACGGAAAAGGCGAACATCAACCATCGAAAGAGCAATTTGTATTGATCAAGCCAGTATTCACCCACCTCAAAATATTCGGGAAAAGAAAGAAACATGATATTCCCGAAGCCAAATCCCGCAATGCCCAGTTGATAGATGATTTTTTTGTCATCCTTATTTTTTTTAATTCCCGAATCGGCAAGTGTAATATTGGGTTCATAGCCAATCTTCGCTAACAGCTCTACAGTTTCTTTCAAGGAAATAGTATTGGCCTTAAACGATATTCTTAGCCTCTTTTTTGGAAAATCTACTTGTGACTGGACTATTCCGGGTGCCAATTTGTCCAGATTTTCAAGAACCCAGATACAGGAACTACAATGTATGGTTGGGATAAAAAGGCTGATAATCTGATGTTGCCCATCGTTGAACTCCATCAATTGTTCTGCGATCTCAGAATTGTCCAGGTAGTCGTATTTTCCGGGCGTTAGCTTTGGGGTACTCCCTGCTGCCGATTGCAAATCATAGTAATATTTTAGATCGTTCGAATCGAAGATCTCGTATAC
>JABDQM010000335.1 GCA_013042315.1 Flavobacteriaceae bacterium
ACGATATAAGATCCGGGAGGTTCCAAAACAGGAAGTGCGGATTTATCTCCAATAATGAGGTAGGTCACGGGAAAATCGTACTCGTTTTCCTCCATATATTCACGAACCGGGGCTTGTTCCTCATTAGTGATTATATAAAAATCTACTTTTCCCTTGAAGGCATCGTATAGATTTTGAATCCCTTTCAGCTGCGCATCTGATGGCAGACTCCAGGAGGCCCAAAAATTTATAAAAACGACCTTCCCTTTTGACGGACTGAAGTTAATGATATTCCAATCTGGATCTTTAAGTCGCCAGTCGTAATCCGTGATCTGTTTCCTTTTTCCGATGGGAATCTCAGACGGTGAACCTGAAAAAATACGGTTTAAGAGGATCTTACTGTGATACCCCAGAGGGGTTACAAAAAAAGAAAGAATAAAAGCTATAAGAAGGATATTAAGTACCGTCTTTTTCTTTATGGCCATGAAAAGTGTCTTATTCAATTAGGTTGGTCTTCTGCTTATACCAGTTTGCTCAAATAAGACCGATCATGCAGCATTTTCTTTTTTGATCACATTTAGGGCCGATCCTTCCCGGAACCAAGCAATTTGCTGGGCATTGTAGGTGTGATTCACCTTGATCTTATCCTTTGAACCATCCTTGTGAACTACTTCAATAGTAAGTGGAACATCCGGTGCAAAATCTTGAATATCGATAAAGTTGAAGGTATCATCCTCCTGGATCTTATCATAATCGGCTTCATTGTCGAAGGTAAGCGCAAGCATTCCCTGTTTCTTAAGATTCGTTTCATGGATCCTTGCGAACGATTTAACCAAGACAGCGGCTACCCCAAGATGCCTGGGCTGCATAGCAGCGTGTTCCCTTGAAGATCCTTCTCCGTAGTTGTGATCGCCCACAACAATAGTATTAATCCCTTTGGCCTTATATGCCCTTTGAGTGTCGGGTACACCTCCGTATTCTCCTGTAAGTTGATTCTTTACAAAATTGGTCTTTTTGTTAAACGCATTTATAGCACCGATGAGGGTATTGTTAGCAATATTGTCTAAATGTCCTCTGTACCTCAACCAGGGCCCTGCCATGGAAATATGGTCAGTTGTACATTTCCCAAAAGCTTTGATCAACAATTTCATGCCCTGCAAGCTTTCATTGGAAATAGGTGTAAAGGGTGCAAGGAGTTGTAGACGTTCAGAGTCGGTAGCCACCTTAACATCTACAGAGCTACCGTCTTCCCTTGGGGCAACGTAACCTGCATCTTCAACTGCAAAACCTTCCGGCGGCAGTTCATAGCCTCGGGGTTCGTCTAGCCTTACTTCCTGTCCTTCTTCGTTGATCAGTGAATCTGTCAGTGGATTGAAGTCTAATCGTCCTGCGATAGCAATTGCCGTTACAAGTTCAGGAGAACCTACAAAAGCCAGGGTATTCGGATTTCCATCAGCCCTTTTGGCGAAATTCCGATTAAAGGAATGTACAATGGTATTTCGGGGGCCGTTTGCGGCTTTGTCACCGTAGCGATCCCACATACCGATGCAGGGTCCGCATGCGTTGGCAAAAACGGTAGCTCCAATATTGTTGAACGTCTTGATAAATCCATCGCGTTCAATGGTGAAGCGCACCAATTCCGAACCCGGAGTGATGGTAAACTTCGACTTTGTCTTTAATTTCTTATCTGAGACTTGCTTTGCCAGAGATGCTGCTCTGGAAATATCTTCATAGGACGAATTGGTACATGATCCTATAAGGCCTACTTCTACATTTAAAGGCCAGTCATTGGCCTTGGCTGCCTCACTCATTTTGGAAATTGGCGTGGAAAGGTCCGGAGTAAAAGGCCCGTTTAGGTGAGGCTCAAGGGTGTTGAGATCGATCTCTATCACCTGGTCGAAATATTTTTCAGGTTCCTCGTAGACCTCGGGGTCTGCAGTAAGGTGTTCGGCTACCTTTTTTGCTTCATCCGCAACATCTGCCCTATCGGTACCTCTGAGGTATCGATCCATTGATTCATCGTAACCAAAAGTAGAAGTTGTCGCTCCCACTTCTGCTCCCATATTACAAATAGTCCCTTTTCCGGTACAGGACATTGAAGTAGCCCCTTCACCAAAATATTCTACGATTGCGCCGGTACCTCCTTTAACTGTCAATATATCGGCGACCTTAAGGATAACATCTTTAGGGGCTGTCCATCCGCTTAACTTCCCTGTTAATTTTACGCCTATCAGCTTGGGAAATTTAAGTTCCCAGGCCATTCCTGCCATAACATCAACAGCATCAGCACCTCCAACTCCTATGGCCACCATTCCTAGTCCGCCTGCATTTACCGTATGAGAATCTGTTCCTATCATCATCCCTCCCGGAAAGGCGTAGTTTTCAAGAACTACCTGGTGAATGATTCCTGCACCCGGCTTCCAGAATCCTATCCCGTATTTATTAGAGACCGATTCCAGAAAATCAAAAACTTCATTACTGGTTTGATTTGCTCTTTTAAGATCAGCTTCGGCCCCAACTTTTGCCTGTATGAGGTGGTCACAATGCACCGTTGTAGGCACAGCCACTTTAGGCTTACCGGCATGCATAAACTGCAGAAGAGCCATTTGTGCCGTAGCATCCTGGCAAGCTACCCTGTCGGGGGCAAAATCGACGTAATCCTTCCCTCTTCTGAAGACAGTAGAAGGTGTACCTTCCCACAAATGAGAGTAAAGTATTTTTTCAGACAGGGTGAGTGGTTTCCCCACTAATTTACGAGCTGTATCAACCCGTTCTCCCATCTTGGCGTAAACGCCTTTAATCATGTCGATATCAAATGCCATTATCCGTTAGTTTATCAATTGTTAATCTCCCAAAGATAAAAAATTAAAAGGGGTTATTGAAACTTTTTAAATCCCTTCTAAAGTATTATGAAGTCAGTAAAATAGGATGCCTGCCATTGCCGGCAACAGAATAAAAATCAAGAAAATTAGGGATTCGAAAATTAGCTATTGCTTTTCAGCCTATTAAGCGAGAAGTGCAACTGCAGCGACAATAAAAACAATTACATCAAGTGATGGATAATGTCCTCTTCGCTGATTCCTTCTGCCTCAGCTTTGTAGTTTTTTATGATTCTATGCCTTAGAATGCCAAGTGCAACGGCCTGAACATCTTCGATGTCCGGAGAGAATTTCCCATTTACTGCGGCATGTGCTTTTGCCCCGAGTACCAGGTTTTGAGAAGCTCTGGGACCGGCGCCCCAATCGAGATATTGGTTGATGTAATCAGAAGAGGCAGGAGTTCCGGGGCGGGTATTATTTACCAGTTTTACAGCGTATTCCACCACGTTGTTTGGAACAGGTATACGCCTTACAAGATGCTGTACTGCAAGAATTTCCTCGGCGTTGAACAAGGCGTTGATCTGTGCTTCCTCATCATCTGTGGTCTCCTTCACAATCTGAACTTCTTCGGCTATAGAGGGGTATTTTAACTCAATGGCAAACATAAAACGGTCTAGCTGCGCTTCGGGTAAGGGATAGGTTCCTTCCTGTTCAATTGGGTTTTGGGTGGCCAATACAAAATACGGAGCGCTTAGTTTATGCCTTTCCCCGGCAATGGTCACAGCCCTTTCCTGCATAGCCTCAAGCAAGGCCGCCTGAGTTTTGGGCGGGGTCCGGTTAATTTCATCTGCAAGGATGATATTGGCAAAGACCGGACCTTTGATAAATTTAAAAGTCCTGTTTTGATCCAGTACCTCGCTGCCCAAGATATCACTGGGCATGAGATCAGGGGTGAATTGGATACGTTTAAAATCGAGACCAAGGGTTTGTGCTATGGTATTCACCATCAGGGTCTTGGCCAATCCAGGGACACCGATTAGAAGGGAATGCCCTCCGGTGTAGATCGACAAGAGGATGAGATCTATGACCTCATTCTGACCCACAATTACTTTCGCAATTTCCCTTTTCAGGGATTGGTGTTTTTTACCTAATTCTTCAATGGCCTTAACATCTGACATAGTCTATTCCTTCACCCAATTATTAGCGAATTCACAAGATCTATTGGCGGCATTAACGCTCACATAGGTGTCTTCGATATGTTCGTCCATCCACTCTTTGATGGCTTTATATTGCTTTTCCCTCAGGGCCAGTTCCTGAATCTTTAGATAATCCTTGGCAAAATCAGCTTCGTGTTCATCGTATCTGTTGGTCACCTTCAGGATCTTGTATTTTGGAGGGCCACCCCTGGGGTCCGATTCCAGCAGCGGGTAAGATATCTCTTCATCCTTTAGATTCCGCACCTGATTATAGAGGGTTGGATCCATTTTTGTCAATTCAAATCGAGAATCGAAATTTATGGGATTCCTCAGCAGACCTCCGTCAAACTTCGTCTCTTTTTCATCCGAAAAATTAAGAGCGGCTTCGGCAAAAGTATATTTACCCTCCATGATTTGTTTGCGGATGGTATCCAATTCGATTTTTGCAGCTTCAACAGCTTCTTGTGGAATTTCCGGCTGAATAAGGATATGCCTCAGATCTAATTCCTGCCCTCTGATCTTTTCGATGAAGATTATATGGTATCCGAAGGTCGTTTCGAAAGGATCCGAAATTTCACCTTCCTGCAAGCTAAAGGCCACGTCTTTAAACTCTTTAACAAAGGGGGTCTCCCTGGTCATACTGTAAAAACCGCCTTTCGATTTAGATCCCGGATCCTGAGAATACAGGATCGCTTTCACACTAAAACTGGCGTCGTTGTCCTCAATATCGGCTTTAATCTCCCTTAACTTATTGACCACCTTTTGCTTCTCTTCCTCTGGAATCACAGGCGTCTTTACGATTTGAGAAATCTCCAGTTCGGCACCGAAGACCGGTTTTTCGTCCTCAGGAATATTCCTGAAAAATTGCCGCACTTCCTCAGGGGTCACCTGGATTTCGCCTACGATCTTCTGTTGCATCTTTTCAGACAACATCCTGAGTTTGTTGATATTGTAAAGTTCTTCCCTGAAATCCTCTACGGTTTCTTTTTTATAAAATTGAAGTACTTTTTCCATGGAGCCCACCTGCTGTACCAATTGCTGGATCTGCCGGTCACTGGTGGCATTGACCTCGTCGTCAGAAACCAGGATACTGTCCTGCACGGCCTGATGGGCGTAAAGTCGGTCTTCCATAAGTTTCCCCAAAAGACTACAATGGGTGATGTCTTCAGTTGAAGCGCCCTGACTCCTGAGATCAATCAGTGTTTTCTCAATGTCGGAGTCCAGAATTACATAATCTCCAACGA
>JABDQM010000068.1 GCA_013042315.1 Flavobacteriaceae bacterium
TCCGGAACCCCTGAAACATAATGTGGTCCAAATGCTATTTGCAGATACGCATCGATATCGTTATTGAAAATATTCTGTCTGAGTTGAAGACCACCACTTAGGCCGAATTCGTGACCATAGTTTTTAATGGCATGTGGATTGGGTTTGTATTTTGAAAAGCTGAATTGGGGCAGCAGAAGAAAATCTATACTCCAGCCTTTCCTTTGGAATAACTGAAAATTGTACTGTCCCTGCAATAGTAGGATCTCGTAGTCGTGTTCTGAATCAATCTGCAGTCCGCCGATCCTTTGATTGCCATACCCCACATTTAAACCCACCATCTGGTCAGAAGGGTTAAAAAATCTAAATTCCTGAGCATACAGTAAGCTTACAGAAGTGCATAGTAGGATTAGTGAAATAAAGTAATTGTAAAGCGGTTGGTACATTTAGTCACTCTTTTAAGTCACATCATAAGAACTGACACAAAAGAGTCTTCAGGAAAGTACGTGTTCTGAAAGGGGCAAATGAATGTAAAAAAAAGCTAATTGGTTGAAAAACAGGATGTAATATAGGAATTATTTAAGAACTATGACAAGTAATTATGAAGATTCGGGCGTTTAACTATCTAAATAAATTTATTTGGTATTAGGGCCTAAATGCTCAATGATAGCCTGTTTTATTTCGCTGTACCTGGTTTGGATAAGCCAGTGGCCTGCGTCTAATTCCAGGAATTTATAATCCCCTTGGCAATACTGGTGACCTTCAGAGACCCCGTAACGGCCTATTGCCATATCCTTGTTTCCCCAAATAAACAGTACGGGAACCCTTATCTCTCCAATCTCCTCTGTTTCTGATTTTCCAAGGTTAGCGCGATAGTAATTTAAAGCCGCGGTTAATACTTTTCGCTTTCGAAATACTTCGAGATAATTGTTCAGCTCATCTGCTGTGCTGAATTTCCAAAGTTTACGAAACGCTTCAAAATCGTTTTTTCTGATGGCGTATTCGGCGATAAAGGGGACAAGGAGTTTTTTAATATACCTGCTTCTGTACTGTTGATCCTTATCTTTTTTTAGGGCTTTATAAAATCCCTTTAAATGAGGAACGGAGAGGGAGGTATAACTGATTACATTTTCTGGGTGCTCATATGCAAGATGCCACCCTATAACTGCACCCCAGTCGTGAGCGATCAAATGAAATTTGTTTTTTCCTTCGGCGGCAGCCAGATCAAGAATATCCTTCACCAGCTTTTCGATGCGATAATTTTTCTTTCCTTTTGGACAGGCATTTTTGCTATACCCACGCATGTTAGGTGCAAGGCAGTGGTATCCGGCGGAGGCGAGGTCTGTCATAAGAGGTCTCCACATATAAGAGGTTTCCGGGAAGCCGTGGAGTAATATCACAAGGGGATCTTGTTCGTTACCTGCTACCAGACAGTGGAAGCGCAAATTGCCAAGAGCAACCTCCTTCTGGTGAATTTTTACGGATTGATCATTCTCCTTAGGTAACATGGGTGGAGGTTTAAGATGTAAGGAACCAATGTACATAACCACAGGAATCACAGATATAGTTTTCTGCTTCCCTATTGGCCCAGTCGAGTTTAAAAAAGGTCATCCCCTTTGTATTCATAAGTGTTTTTCGCATCCAGAAAGTATCATTTTCACATATAGTGCATTTCAGTTTTCTTCCTTTAATCATTCTCGGTAGTGCAGTGGGCTTTTCTTTCAATTTTTCAAATTATAAGATTAATCTAGCAGGTCTATCCTGCATTTTCATACGCTTCTTTAATCCAACTCTGCAATTCAGCATCTACATCCCCCGGCTTTTCCAATCGCACCCTATGTGTACACATGCTGCCAAAAGGCCCGGAATTTTCAAGTCGCGCCGTGGTAGGCTTGTCTTTGATCTTCAACCCAAGGTCGACTCTGGTTTTGGTAGCCGGACTAACAAGGGCGAATTGTTTTTTCCTGATAAAACTCACGGTGGTCTTTTTTGGGGTGATGATAACATCGTTTCCCAGGGAAGCAACGAAAACTTTCAACTTCTCGTAAATTGGCAAAAGATGTTCTTTTCCCTTGTATTGGGTGGTTAAGAGATCGGTCGGACTTAAACCTTTGTCTTTTGACAGATGTACAATGGTGTTTGCAAAGCCATGAGAAACACCGTGTTCCTTTTTGAGAAAGGATACAGCTTCAGAGTGTTTTTCAAAAGGTTTAGTCTTTAATATCCTAATCCAGTCTTCTAGACTCTTACCCGTCTTTTCGGGCATGTTTGCGATCATGGTTTGTAGTGCGGAATCCATGGGAATCAAGTTTTTAGTTA
>JABDQM010000338.1 GCA_013042315.1 Flavobacteriaceae bacterium
AGGTATTGGGCTAATACAATCATAAGCACATTGTAGCCTCTCACTATTGAAAACAAACTCAACAGCTTTAAAAGCAGGAGTTTGTTCTTTCTACTAAGCATTGAAGTTGTTTTAGAAGTTGTAAACCACTTCCAGTCGGTGTCCTTGCAGGGCTTTTTTAGCTTTGTCGATGTCCTGGGTAAAACCTAGTATATACCCGCCTCCCCCGGAGCCACAAAGTTTTAAATAATAGTCATTTGATTCGATCCCTTTCTTCCACAGCTGATGAAATTGCTTCGGGATCATGGGTTTGAAGTGATCCAATACTACGTGAGATAATTGTTTCAGATTTCCGAAGAGGGATTTTACATTCCCAGAAAGGAAGTCTTCAACACAGGCATCGGTATGTTTGATAAACTGATCTTTCAGGACGGTTCTGAATCCTTCATTTTTCATCTTCTCCATAAAGATCTGTACCATAGGCGCCGTTTCGCCTGTCATTCCGCTATCCAGAAGAAAGACTGCCCCTTTGCCGTTTAAATTCTGTGATGGGATACTGGTAGACTCAATATTGTCCTGAGAATTGATAAGAATAGGAAGGCTCAGATAGCTGTTTAGCGGATCCAGTCCGGACGACTTCCCATGAAAAAACGATTCCATCTTGCCAAAAATGGCTTTCAGATGTAATAATTTTTCCCGGGTGAGATTTTCCAGTACGGTAATTTTTTGAAGGGCATATTTATCGTAGATGGCCGCTACAAGCGCTCCACTGCTTCCAATACCATATCCCTGTGGAATGGAACTGTCAAAGTACATTCCTTTTTCCAGATCGCTTATTAAGGAGTCAGTGTCAAATTTCACCAGACCGGGATCTTGTTGTTGCAATTCTTCTAGATAAGTGGCAAATTTTATCAGGCTGTCATTAGATTTTTTAGCCCCCTCAGATAATGGAAATTCCGATTTAAGTGCCCCTTTAAAGAAATTATAAGGAATTGAAAGTCCTTTGGAATCTTTGATGATACCGTATTCACCAAACAAGAGAATTTTTGAATAAAAAAGTGGTCCCTTCATATTGAAATAGCGATTCCGCTAGTTAAAGTTAATCCTAAATTCCGGATAACAAGCTCCGGGATTATATTTTTTTGGCACCCAGACCTATCTGGTCGCAAATATACTGCCCCTTTTCACAATACACAACAAGCTCATTCTTAATAAATTGCAAAACTTTCCCAGAACTTTCTTCCGGATAGAGGAGATGAACATTGGCGCCTGCATCAAGTGTAAAGCACAAAGCTTCTCCTGTTTCCTTCCTGTATTCCCATACTTTCTCAATAATTGCTATGGTGTTTGGCTTCATAAGGAGGTAGTAAGGAATACTTGTCATCATCATGGCATGGAGGCTCAGGGCCTCACTCTCCACCAGCTCGATAAACTGAACCATATCCCCCTTTGCCAGCACATCTGTCATTGAGGTAAGGTTTTTATTCGCCTGCGCAAACCTTTGTGTCGCAAAAGCGTGACCATCCATTAATGCGTGCCCGGCGGTACTACTCACTGTCTTCGCTCCTTTGTGCACCAGTAAAATAGTATCCTGAAAGTTTTGAAAGACCTGGTGAACAGGATCTGTAAATGCAGTCCCATACAGATCAGAGCCCCCTTTGATATGATCGTGTTTTCCCCAGCTTACAATAGGTCCGTTAATACTCCTGCAGGCACTACCCGATCCCAGACGAGCAAGAAAGGAAGCTTTTCGATAGAAGTGTTCATCACTCATTCCGGGATTCATGCTTTTCTCCATGTCCACAATGCAAAGCGATAAGGCTGCCATCCCACTAGCTGAAGAGGCAATGCCGCTACTATGTGGAAAACTGTTAGAGGTATTGATATGGAGGTGATAGAAAGGCAACCACGGAACATAAGGCAGGATACGCTCAATAAAACTATTGATTTTAGGCTCAAATGCCCTGTTTGGGCTTCCTTCAAATAGAAGGTCAAACAAAGGTTTTTCTCGTCCGTCTCCTTGCCTGGTAAATTTTATTCCAGTTGTTGTAGCTGAAGTTGAAAGGGTAAAGCTGATGGATGGGTTTGCAGGTATCTGTCCGGGGTATTTCCCCCAATATTTTACCAGAGCAATATTGCTGGGTGCCCTCCACGAAGTTTCCCCACTGCTAGCCAGATTTTTTAATTCGGCAGGAATAAATTCCTGTTCATTCATGAAATTACAATTTCCCACAAAGATAGTCCTTAGGGCGTTTACGCGAAGTCTCAATTAAAATAAATTCCTATTTTAGGGTATTGAGAAAGGTCAAATGAAAAAGAAAATAGCATATATCAGTATTGCCGTTATAATTTGCCTACTCATAGGATTTTTATCAAGTTTTGCTACTCAGAGTTCGGTGAGTACCTGGTACACCACTTTAAATAAACCCAGCTTTAATCCGCCTGATTGGGTTTTTGCCCCGGTCTGGACACTTTTGTATATCCTGATGGGGATTGCAGCCGGACTCGTTTGGGCTAAGGGTTTTTATCATGTCTGGGTTAAGACAGCCCTTTATTATTTTGGTTTTCAATTACTTTTTAATGCCTTCTGGAGTATTGTGTTTTTTGGCTTTCAACAACCCTTCTGGGCTCTTATTGTCATCGTTATACTCCTTATTCTTATCCTTGCCACCATTAAATGGTTTAAAATAGTAAGTAAGCCGGCAGCGTATTTACTTGTTCCGTATTTCATATGGGTTTGTTTTGCCACTGTCCTAAATTTCAAAATCTGGATATTGAATTGAAAAATACATTCGCCAATGTCAACCGGATGATGTGGATTTACCCTTTAAAACTCAGGAGCTAACCCCATAATATGGGAATTTAAAAAAAACGGTTACATTTAGAAGCTTTGAATATTGAATTATTAAAAACGCCTGCTACAATGGAAAAATACATACTCGCGCTCGATCAGGGAACTACTAGCTGCAGGGCTTTAGTTTTTAATAAAAAAGGAGTCATTATCTCATCAGCGCAAAAAGAATTTGATCAACACTTTCCAAAATCGGGTTGGGTAGAACACGATGCTCAGCAAATCTGGGAGACACAGGCTGAGATGATGAAGCAAGCACTACGCTCGGAAAATTTATCTGCAGAAGCCATCTCAGCGATAGGAATTACGAATCAGAGGGAAACCGTTGTAGTATGGGATAAAATATCCGGTGAGCCTATCTATAATGCGATTGTCTGGCAGGATAAAAGAACCGCAGATTATTGTGATGAATTAAAGGAAAAAGGTCTTTCTCCTTTGATCAGGGAGAGAACCGGTCTGGTGATCGATGCATATTTCTCCGGCACCAAGGTTAAATGGATCCTGGACCAGGTGGAAGGTGCCAGGGAAAAAGCAGAGGCAGGCGATTTGCTGATGGGTACCATTGATAGCTGGCTGATATGGAATTTAACAGGGGGTGCACTGCACATAACCGATGTGACCAATGCTTCGCGAACCATGTTCTTTAATATTCACACCCTGGAATGGGACCGTGAATTGCTAACCATGTTTAACATTCCAATCTCTATGCTGCCGGAAGTTAAGGCCTCGAGTGAAATTTACGGCAATACCACCGCCGAAATACTCGGGAGGGAAATTCCAATTTCGGGCATAGCGGGTGATCAGCAGGCCGCTTTGTTCGGGCAGATGTGTACCCAGCCGGGAATGGTAAAAAACACCTATGGTACTGGATGTTTTATGCTGATGAATATCGGAGAGAAACCAATAATTTCTCAAAACAACCTACTTACCTCTATTGGTTGGCAGATCAATGGGAAGACACATTATATCCTAGAGGGAAGTATTTTTATTGCCGGAGCAGTGGTACAATGGCTAAGGGACAGCCTGAAGATTATCGATTCTTCGGGAGAGGTTGAAAAACTTGCCTGTACGGTAGAACATTCGGATGGGGTTTATTTCGTCCCTGCATTTGCAGGCCTGGGGGCACCCCATTGGAACCAGCATGCCAAAGGCACTATTTTTGGTCTTACCAGAGGTAGTACCTACGCCCATATAGCAAGGGCCGCTATAGAATCGATTGCCTATCAAACTATGGACGTACTTAAAGCAATGGAAGCCGACGCTGATATAAAAATTAAGGAACTCAGGGTAGATGGTGGAGCTACCGTCAACAATCTCCTGATGCAATTCCAGGCAGATGTACTGAACACCGTTGCTGTTCGTCCTAAGGTAATAGAAACGACAGTAATGGGCGCCGC
Source organism: Flavobacteriaceae bacterium (assembly GCA_013042315.1). Lineage (GTDB taxonomy): Bacteria > Bacteroidota > Bacteroidia > Flavobacteriales > Flavobacteriaceae > Muriicola. The sequence continues at coordinate 4,228 of JABDQM010000338.1, forward strand.
CTTCCTCGCAGGCCTTGCTGTCGGATTTTGGTCTGATATCAGTGAAATTGAAGAAATCTGGGAAAGTGAACGAAGATTTGAACCTGTTCAGGATAGAACGGCTATTGATAAAGGAATCAAAGGGTGGTACAAAGCAATCAAGGCCCTTGAATACTGGACTAGAGAAAACTAAAGCACTTTTATGACACCATTTGTAGCAGAATTGATTGGAACCGCACTCCTTATTGCCCTTGGGTGCGGCGTAGTGGCAAACGTTGTCCTTGATAAAACGAAGGGACAAGGCGGAG
>JABDQM010000069.1 GCA_013042315.1 Flavobacteriaceae bacterium
ACTTCACCTTTAGAAGGGGTAAGGAGAAATCTGCTGATACCTTTTCCAAAATCATTTAATCGTGTTAGTACTTTTCCCTTACTATCTACAACAGGAGTCTGCTCCAGACTACTGTACTTGTGATAAACCATAACTTGTGAAGGCAACTGATCAATCAAATAGCCACTTTCAGGACGCAGCACCACATCGGAAGAAGAAAAATCAGGCTTAGATCGTTTATTCGTGATCAAAACTTCTTTTGTAGCTAATACATCCGGGCCGTAGTTTAACATCCAGCGGGTATACGCCCTGAGGTAGTAATGACCCTGATCAATTTTTTTTGGTATTTCAATTGACCCATGACTCATTCCATTTTCAATCCTCTGGAATTGACTCATGAGTAATTCTCCTTCTTTATTCAGGAATTCCACTTTCAACACCTCACTAGCACTTACCCTAAGCTGCTCCGGACCTGTAAAAATATCTGCTTTAAAAAATAAGACTTCCCCGGGTAAGAAAATCGACTTGTCTGTTTGCAGTTGAACGTTTTCCTGCCATAAATAGAGGGAATCCCGAAAACTTTGTTGTGGCTGACTTGCCCCAGATAGGACGTCATTTTTAAAATTATTATTCCAACCCGGACCCGAAGACTGTCCGAAAAGATCACCCCCGGTTTGGAAGAGAACCAAAAGAAAAGCACAAAGTATAAAACGAGTTTTCATGGCAAAAATAATTTTATAATAGCAATACTATCGTTTTATGATAGTGTAACTTACATTTTTCTTAAAAATAGTGCGAAATCCCCCTTTAAAAAGGAACTTTATTAGAACTTTAACTTTTCCAGACTCTATTAATTTCCCATTGCTATTCGGGGTATTCTACCCTGAGATGATAGACATTCGTCAGCTTTTGCTTTAAGACCTTTTTCACCATCTCGATCTCCTTAAAAGTAATATTGGCATTGAGGAACTGATTGCCTTTCATTTGTCCACTTACGATCTTCTCAACGAATTCCTCGATCATGGGATAGGAAGGATTGACCAGGCTTTTTGATGCGGCCTCCACAGAATCGGACATCATCAGAATGGCTGTTTCCTTTGAAAAGGGGATGGGTCCGGGATACTTAAAATCCGCTTCGTCCACATCGGGATTCCGTTCCATTTCCTTCTTGTAGAAATAATACACCTTGGTGGTTCCGTGGTGCGTCCTGATAAAATCGATCACTCGATCGGGCAGGTTGTTCTTCTGCGCTAATTCTATCCCTTCAATTACGTGGTTGATGATGATACTGGCACTGTCCTTAGGATCGATATCATCATGTGGATTTACATTGGTCACCTGGTTTTCAGTAAAATAAGTAGGATTGTTCATTTTACCAATATCGTGGTACAAAGCCCCTACCCTTACCAGCATAGCATTGGCCCCGATGGCATTTGCAGCTGCCTCTGCGAGATTTGCGACCTGCAGGGAATGGTGGAAAGTGCCCGGTGCTTTATTGGAGAGTTCTTTTAACAATCTAGAATTGGTGTCCGATAGTTCCAGGAGTGATACATCAGAGACCATCCCAAATATTTTCTCGTAAATATAAATAAGGGGTTGAGCAAATAAGGTAATCATCCCATTTAAGAGGAAGAAGCCGAAGGTAAACCAATTGATATTGTCCAGATTACCCTCATGTATAATATGAAAGGCAAAATAACCTACGATATAGATCAGGGTGATCTGCCCTACCGAAATAAATAAATTAGCCCTTTTATACAATTCGGAAACCGTAAGAATGGTAACAATTCCCGCTATTATTTGAAGGAAAATGTATTCGAAGCTATTGGGTACTACAAAACCGAGTATCAATACAGTAAGAACATGGACGAATAGTCCTAGTCGGGCATCAAAAAAGGTCTTCAGAATCAAAGGAAGAATACACAAGGGGACTACATAAACATAGGTACTATCGTATTTTACCACCAGGGTCGTGAGAAAGACCATCAGGAGGATATTGAAAAAAATAAAAGTCACTTTTACGTTATTGCGATAGATTGCCGGCCTGTATTTCTTCAGAAAAAGGAACAGCATTATCAGAACCAGAGCGACCAGGATGGTGTATCCAAAGAGAATAAAATACTGATTGTTGGCCGTCCAGACTTCCGATTCGAACTCCGCCTTTAAGGAATTCAGGATGGTAAAGTTTTCTGCCTCCACTACCTCCCCCCTGGCAATGATGAGTATGCCTTCGTCTACATTGCCACGCGTTGTGGAAATTCGGGACATTTCATCTTCCAATTCCTTCTTGGACAGATCAA
>JABDQM010000339.1 GCA_013042315.1 Flavobacteriaceae bacterium
CTGGCATTCCATGAAATCTATCAGGAAGTCAGCGATACCCTTCACAGAAAGGAGAACAAGAAGAGTTTAACCATGCTCAAGACCCGAGAGGAATACGATCGGCAGAAACAAGAGCTGATAGAAGCCAATCAAATCGCACTTGCCAAACAGCGGGGGCTTATCTACGCGGGTATCATTGTAATGATCATCTTTTCCATTATCACCTTCTTTATCAAAAGAGCTGAAAAAATTCAGAAAAGGTTGAATACCGAATTAAAAGCGAAAAAAGAAAAGTTGGAGGCACATGAAGCGGCCCTGACCGACAGTAATGAAACAAAAACAAAACTCTTCTCCATCATTGGTCATGACCTGAGGGGCCCTATCGGGGCTTTACAGGGCTTGCTGCAGATGTTTACTGACGGAGAAATGAACAAATCGGAGTTTTTCGAATTTATCCCCAAACTCAAGAGTGATGTTGATCATATCTATTTTACCTTAAACAACTTGCTATCGTGGGGGAACTCACAAATGAACGGTTCTACAACAAAAGCCAGTGTGTTTTCACTCGAATCTATTGTTGATGAGAATATCAACCTGCTTTCTGAACTCTCAAAATCAAAATCTATAAAAATTGTCAGCGAACTCAACAGCAATATCCTGATCTGGTCAGACAGTAATCAGATTGATATTGTTGTGCGTAACCTGATCAGTAATGCGCTTAAATTTACCCCTGAAAACGGGATGATTACCATTAAAGCTCAGGAAAAGAATGACAACTGGGAAATCGCTGTCCGCGATACCGGTGTTGGTATGGATAAGGTTACCGTTGAAAATCTCTTTAAAAAGAACTCCAATATTACCACCTACGGTACCAATAACGAAAAAGGTACAGGTCTTGGCCTTTCACTCTGCAAGGAAATGGTCGAGAAAAATGGAGGCACTATTTGGGTAGAAAGCGCCTTGAGAAAAGGGAGTACCTTCTTCTTTACCCTACCTAAAGCTGAAGACAAATACAGCCAGGCCAGTTAAATAATATCACTCAGACTTTTTACCCCAACAAATCGCTCTGCAGTAAAACCCTCTGCATATTCAACCCCTATGATCCTACCTATGTCGCGCGCTCTATAGGTGACGCTGTCCGTAAAATTCTTACTGCTGATAGGTGTACTTGGCTCTTTACTTTCAGGATCGTAAAACTGTGAGGAGTACGCCATTATGGATTCCATCTTTTTATCCATAAAGCCTGTAATATCCACCACAAAATCCGGGTCGAGATTTTTCCACTGTATATAATGATACACTTGTTTTGGACGCCATGCTTTCTGCCACTGGTCATCTCCTTCCGCCATGGTGTCAATTTTTACCAAGCCACTTAGGAAACAGGCATTGCTCACTAACTCACTGCCCCTGGCATGATCAATGTGCCGGTCTTCTATGGCATTACACAAGACAATATCGGGTTGGTAAGTTCTGATCTTTCTGATCAAAGCCAGCTGATGTTTCTGATCATTAAGAAAGAAGCCATCGGCAAACTCCATATTCTCCCTCACACTCAGCCCTAAAACTTTAGCAGATGCAGCGGCTTCCTTATCCCGTATTTCTGCCGAACCACGGGTACCGAGCTCTCCTCGGGTAAGATCGATAATCCCTACTTTTTTTCCCAGGGAGATCTCCTTGGCTATAGTTCCTCCTGCGCCCAGTTCGGCATCATCCGGATGGGCACCAAAAACTAAAATATCTAATTTCATAAATCCTTGTTCTTTGGAAAATTAATGCGAAGGGACAGTCAGTTGCTGTTTCTTTGCAGTATGGATGGCTTGTTCTATGTCTTCTTTCAGGTCGGCTACTTCTTCAATCCCTACTGAAAATCGAATAAGTCCGTCTCTAATGCCTTGTTTTTCGCGCTCTTCCTCCGAGAGTAAGGCGTGAGACGTTTGAGATGGTGAAAGGACCGTACTTTCCACTCCAGCCAAACTCATGGACGACTTGATCAGTTTGAGGGATTTCTGAAAATGCGAAGCATTAATATTTTCTTTCAGCTCAAAGGACATCATGCCGCCGAAGCCATGCATCTGTGCTTTTGCAATATCATGACCTGGATGGCTAGTCAATCCGGGGTAGTATACCCTGGTGATATCCTTATGAGTCTCGAGATATTCAGCCAGGTTTTGAGCGTTTTCATTTTGTGCCTTAACGCGCAGCCCCATGGTTTTAATACTGCGTTCCAACAGCCATACGGTATAGTCGCTTAGACTACCTCCCAGGTTTTTTGCGAGGTGGAAAATGCGCTCCATGTATACTGATGTTGAGGCAACAGCCCCGGCGAGGATATCCGAATGCCCTCCCATGTACTTGGTTGCGCTGTGGATGACCACGTCGATCCCTAGATCAATAGGATTTTGATTCACCGGACTGGCAAAGGTATTGTCGATCATAGAAACAATATTGTGTTTCTTGGCGATGTCTGCCATTGCCCTGATGTCAGTAATGGTCAGCAGTGGATTGGAAGGAGTCTCTATATACACCACTTTTGTTGCGGGGGTTATCGCTTTTTCGAAAGACTCCGGATCAGATCCGTCAATAAAACTGTAGTCGATCCCAAATTTTTCAAACTGTTCTGTGATCAGATGATAAGTACCTCCGTACAGCATCCGTTGCAGGATAATATGATCTCCTGCTTTTAGAAAGGCGAGAATAGCCGTGCTTATAGCTGCCATTCCACTCCCAAAGATCATCGCCTCTTCTGCATGTTCCAGAGCAGCAATTTTTTGAGAGAGGGCCATCTGATTAGGGGTGTTAAAGTACCTCGGGTATCGCTTTATTTCCACGTCTTCAAATGCATAGGAAGTACTCATATACAGCGGGGACACGGCCCCTTTGAAGGTGGTATCCTTCAGTTCTCCGACGTGAGTACAGACCGTATTCAGGCCCTTTTTCTTAGTTGTCATATCGCCTTTTTTGATGTGCTTAAAGGTACAAATTTCACTTAAACCACCGTTCGTTTCCAGTGGCCTTTTCTAAACCAGATCACCGCAATTAGAGAGAGCAGGACCTCGGCCAGTGTTATCGCGAGGAAGACCCCAAGAGCACCCCAATCTAGATACAGGGAAACCAGATAAGCAAAAGGCAACTGAATCAGCCAGAAAGCGATAAAATTGATCTTAGTGGGCGTCTTGGTATCACCGGCCCCGTTAAAGGCCTGGGTAATCACCATGCCATAAGCATAGAATACATATCCCGCGGCAACAACCTGCAGGCACAGCGCTCCGTTTTCAATAACTGAAGGTTCCTCAGTAAACAAGCCGATGATCCCTTTTGCAAAAAGTAGGTATATCAGGGATATTGAAAACATAAAGATGGCGTTGTACTTCCCGGTGATCCAAACCGATTTTTCAGCCCTGTCCGGCTTTTTAGCTCCGAGATTCTGCCCTACCAGAGTGGCCGCAGCATTGCTCATCCCCCAGGCAGGCATAAAAGTGAACATCATCACCCTAATCGCGATAGTGTATCCGGCGAGGGCTTCACTCCCAAATTCAGCCATCAGCCTCATCAGGAAGACCCAGCTGGAAGTGCCGATCAGGAATTGCGCAATTCCGCCCATAGAAACCTTGATCAAATTGAGCATAATCTTAAACCTCAGCACGATATTTGAAAATGCAATCTTAATCTTACTCCCCCCCTTAAAAAGAATATAAAGCTGGAAAATGACAGCACTTCCTCTCCCAATATTGGTGGCGATGGCTGCTCCCATCACGCCGTATTCGGGAATCGGTCCTAAACCGAAAATAAAGATCGGATCCAGGATGATGTTAAGGCCATTAGACAGAATGAGGGTCCACATGGCGATAGACGCATCCCCGGCTCCCCTGAAAATGGCATTGATCAGGAAAAGCAGTACAATGGTAATATTACCTCCCAGCAGATATTTAGTATACCCGTGGCCCTCAGCAATTAGGTCGGGAGAACCGCCCATCAGAGAAAGTATCTCCCTGGAATACAAGAGTCCGAACACCCCAATGACAAGGGCGATGAAAATTCCTAAAAATATGGCCTGGACGGCAGCCCTTGCCGCTCCTTCCCTGTCTTTCTCCCCTATTCGCCTCGCAACCACTGCAGTCGCGGCCATGCTTAACCCAATGGCCAGGGCGTAAACAAGGGTAACAACGGATTCGGTAAGGCCAATGGTAGCCACTGCATTCACACTGACCTGAGAGACATAGGCAATATCGACAATGGCAAAAATTGATTCCATCGTCATTTCCAGGATCATGGGAATAGACAACATAAAGATGGCCTTTCGAAGGCTACCTGAAGTAAATTCGCTCTCTTTCCCGCTAACCGCGATCACGAAAGAACGGTATAGCTTTTTGAATGTGATTTTATGAGTAGATGACATTTCGTAGAAATTTATGTTGAAGGAAGAGTGAATTGCCTGTTATAGGGATATAAAAAGATCAATCAGATCTTTGCATTTATCCTATGGGCAACTTGGCGTAACATAATTTCTAGTACTTCATGATGTGATAAAGATGCAGATTTTTTTTGAACTATAATTAAATTCCAGCGAAAAAGAAGAATAAACTACACTTAAAGCATTGATTATCTGTTATTTGTAAATTGTAGTATTGGGTTTAGTCCAATTTAATCGGGCCGTCACTATTCTCCCTTATCATCCAACGTTCGTTTTGAATCGATTTATAAATGATCTCATATTCGAGTCCGGCCTGTTCGAGTTGTAATAGTCTTTCTGTGAGCAGGAAATAATCCTCGGCAGAATTTTTAATTTCCAGGAGGGGGTACGCAGAATTTGCAGGAATGGCGATACCCTTATTTACTGTTGCACTTGAAAAATTCTTTATACTATCTAATGCGGGATCAAGAGAAATCAGGTAGGGAAACAACTCATCATTGAAGTCCTGTAGATTGGTTCGTTTTCCCTTATAAGACATGTTTACTGATTCAATTAGTGCCGGCCCCACTCCGTGATTGAGTAATCGGATGGCATAATTGGATTCTGAGGCATTATTTGAGGTGGAGACCTGCAGATACGGAAGAATAGAGAGATGGTTCTGC
>JABDQM010000340.1 GCA_013042315.1 Flavobacteriaceae bacterium
ATCCACACTGAAGAATTTACAAAAGGAATCAACTATGCGAGTCAGGCCCTTCAGGGAGCCTTTTTTAAACCCAACGTAATTTTCCTCAACCTGCAGGAGCACGACGATTACGAAAAAGAGGTAAGGCCCATAATCAAAGAGTCTATTCGACTAGAAACTGGGGTTCTGCTCTACGTAGCCCATCCCACAGCCCTGTTGGGCGAACGAAACATGATCAATGTCTGGATTAGTGACCGACAAAACAACTGGAGTTTAGGCTGGGATATAGGCAACCTAGATCTTTCCCTGTTGATAGCCTATAAACTCAAAACCAACTGGAAGGCTCGGATACGTTTGATCACGGTGATCAGCGATCCCAAGGAGGAAGAGAATGCCAGGAATTTTTTGAACTCCCTTATCAATTTGGCCCGTCTACCCCAAACGATAACAGAGGTTTTTATAGGGGATTTTAAAAGTATCGCAGAGGAAGCTCCGTCAGCAGATCTGAATATTTTCGGCATGGAGGAAAACCTGAGTTTCCACTTTGTAAAAGAAATGGTGCACAAGACCAATAGTTCCTGCCTGTTCGTTAAAGACTCAGGGCATGAAAGTATACTGGCCTAAGTTTGGCCTGTTCCTTTCTTGTAAAATTCCTCAATTGTATTGCCTAAACTATCGCTTTTTCCGGCACTATGTTCTGGTTCACCCTGAAAAGATTACCAGCGTCGTACTTTGCCTTAATTTTTTGTAAGCGATCGTAATTATGCCTGTAACTGGCCTTTACCCTGGCCTGCCCTTCGTCGTTCATCATAAAATTTGAATAGGCTCCTCCTGAGGAATAAGGATGCAACTCCTCCCAATAGTCCTTGCACCATTTGGTGATCTTCTCAGCATTGGCAGGATCTGGATCTACTCCGACAATCACTCCCGAGTATTTAGCGTCCCTGTAGGCCCAGGCTGTGTCTTCTGCACCTACTCTGGCAGCTGCGCCTGTGATTGGGTAAAGGTGCATTTGCGAAAGGGGTGTAGGTATTTCCGAGCCAAATTTTAAGTGTTGAGCTCCGATATCTTCAGTGAGGTCATTGAAGAAATCACCCCTCCAATACCACTGATGTCCGGGCGGAAGTAGGCCATCAAACATGGATTGTATGGCCGGATATGGCATCTCACCGACATACGGAAATATTGGATCCATTGCCATGATGGGTTTAAATACTTCTTCCACTTTTGTTAAATCCCCGGTGTAGCACCAAACTACCCCACAGAATTTTTTAAGGTGTAAGGATTCCGGAAACGGCGGTCCGGGAATGATCATAGTAGCAAAAAAGCCATTGAGATCTTCAGGAGCCGATTCTATGAACGAATGGTACCAGGCCATTATTTCGGGGGTTTTTTCAACAGGCCAAAGTGTTGGACCGCCAAAAACTGTTTTTACAGGATGTGCCTGAAACTTGAAGGAGGTAACCACTCCAAAGTTTCCGCCTCCCCCGCGGATAGCCCAAAATAAATCCTGGTTCTGATCTTTATTTACAGTGACGAAAGATCCATCGGCAAGAACCATATCTGCTTCCAGAAGGTTATCAATCGTAAGTCCGTATTTGCGTGACAAATGGCCTACGCCACCCCCAAGCGTTAGTCCGCCTACCCCCGTTGATGAAACAATCCCGGCAGGTATAGCCAGGCCAAAAGGATGCGTTGCGTGATCTACTTCCCCCCATAGGTTTCCACCCCCAACGCGAACAGTGTTATCCGAAGTATCAACTCGAACGAATTTGATCCCGGAAAGGTCAATGACAAGGCCCTCATTACACAAACCCAAACCTCCCCCGTTATGGCCTCCTCCGCGAATGGCCAGAAGAATGTCATTCTCTCTGGCAAAATTGACTGAAGCGATCACATCAGCAACATCTACGCACATCACAAATAGGCCAGGATGCTTCTTTATCATCCCGTTGTATACCTTGCAGGTTTCGCGGTAGTCTTTATCTGAGGGAAATATAGCCCTGCCTCTTAGTTTTGCAGTAAATTCTGAAATCTTGTCTTCCTTAAGATCTTTAATAGTATTGCTCATCGTAATATGGTTTGGTTGTTTCCAAAACTACTCTAATACCGATCCAGAGGCCGCCATAAATCAATCAAAAACTTGCAATTTTCTTGCGAATTGTAAAATATCAGGTCGACTTTACACTAATTGGGCGTATTTAGAAGGCAAGATTCCATATTTATCACGGAAGCATTTTGTAAAATATCCGGCACTATTAAAGCCCGTTTCAAAGGCAATTTCAGAGATATTGCCCTGTTGATGGTGTATTAATTCCAGGGCTTTGTGAAGACGGTATTCTCTCATAAAAACACTTGGAGCTTTACCGCTTAATTTTTTGATCTTTCGATAGATCTGGGAGGCACTGTTACCCAAAGTTTTACTCATTTCGGTGAGATTAAAACTGGAAGAGTTCCAGTGTGATTCACAAAATTCTACCAATCGAAGTAAAAATTGCTCTTCCCTGGGTTTGAGAATTCGGATGGTATTCGTGTCAATCACAGCATTCCTATTCTCATTTTCGTACATGGCCTTTAAGGAAGAGGTAATGATGATTTCATCCTTCATCATTTCGCACATTTGAGTGGCGAGATATACGGCTTCGGAAAAGATCCCTTCCTTATCGGTTACGGGCAAACCTGGGCAAATTCCGATCTTTAGTCTTTTGTGTTCTGAATCTATTTTAGGGTAGCTGTATTTGAATTTTGTCTGGATCTTTAGCGCACAGAGTACAGCGTTAGACACAGATCTGAAAGACACCAGATAGGATTTATCATTTTCCCGAACGATGGTTCCCTCGTGCTTTTCGAATGCTTTTGTCGCGCTTTGATGAAATTTTTGAGTAAAAATTGAAAGCTGCTTGCCTTCTAGTCGATTGATAAAGTTAGATGCCTCTAAAACCATGATCACCCGGAAAGCCGGGTCATCAATAATCAGTAGTTCATCACTTTCGCCTTTTTGCGGATCTTCGATTCGCCCCAGAAAAGACTCAACGAGATGTTCATCCACCTCAATAATCTGGTGAGGGAACTCACCATGGGCGTGGTTATGCATTTCTTGTATAGCTTCCTTGTTTGGTGCTTCAATTAAACAGAAGGCGGTATGCCTCTCACTGTCACACCAATAGGTCATCCCCTTACACCCATACAAATGCTGCACCTTGAGGTCTTCCTGATGCATTTTAGCCACATGCTCCGGTTTAATCTCATCCGGGATATCATGACGATCCATATAAATGGGCATAC
>JABDQM010000008.1 GCA_013042315.1 Flavobacteriaceae bacterium
TGATCCTCATCGAGAATGTCGTCTATCCAGTAGGCTAAATTAAGTTTAGTCCCACTAAAGACAATTTGCTCCATTTCCTTTACCAATTCAGGGATCTCCAGACCCTTTGCGGCAGCGATGTCATCCAGAGGTAATTTTCGGTCTACGTTCTGTATGATATACAATTTAAGGCCGGAATTTGCCCCGGTGCTTTTAACTACCAGGTCATCGGGCCTTATAATATCGTGTTCATCTACATAGTCTGCGATCATTTTGAGGAATGGACGGCCGTATTTACGAGCCTTACCTTCCCCCACCCCGTGAATGGTGATCATTTCCTCCATGGAAATAGGGTATTTCAAAGCCATATCCTCCAGGGAAGGGTCCTGGAAAACCACGAATGGCGGTACGTCTAGTTTATGAGCTTCTTTCTTCCTCAAGTCCTTCAATAACCTGAGGAGACGATCGTCTGCCACCCCAGCCGATCTTTTAGCTGCACTCACGATGGCATTGTCCATCTCTTCATTGTAGACATGGTCTTTGGTCATCATAAATGAAACGGGATTCTTCAGGAACTCTTCACCTGCAGCGGTAACATGGAGTATTCCGTACTGTTCGATTTCTTTTTTGAGCAAACCGGCTACCAAAGCCTGTCGGATTAAGGCCATCCAGTATTCCCCGGGTTGGTCTGCCCCACTTCCAAAAATGTCCTTGCCCTCGATCTTGTGTGAGGCGATAAGGGCATTAGTGGTTCCTTTCAGCGTTTTTACAATCTCCTTGGATTTGAATTTTTCATTTGTTCCCTGAATCGCCTCAATCAATTTTACCAGATTGTGTCCCGCCTCTTCTTTCTCTTTCGGATTGCGGGCATTGTCATCCATATCGGCACCCTCGCCATCTACCTCATCAAACTCCTCCCCGAAATAATGAAGAATAAACTTTCTTCGGGAAATCGAGGTTTCGGCGTAAGCCACTATTTCGTGCAACAAAGCGTTCCCGATCTCCTGTTCTGCCACGGGTTTTCCGGACATGAATTTCTCTAATTTCTCAACGTCCTTATACGAATAAAAAGCAAGGCAATGTCCTTCTCCCCCATCTCTCCCTGCCCTGCCGGTTTCCTGGTAATAGCTCTCGATACTTTTGGGAATATCATGGTGGATGACGTATCTCACATCGGGTTTGTCTATTCCCATTCCAAAGGCAATGGTAGCGACCACCACATCTACATCTTCCATAAGGAACATATCCTGGTATTTGGAGCGGGTCTTGCTGTCGAAGCCGGCGTGATAGGGCACGGCACTTACTCCGTTCACTTGTAGTACTTGTGCCAATTCCTCTACTTTTTTCCTGCTCAGGCAATAGATAATTCCTGATTTTCCTGAGTTTTTCTTTACAAAGCGGATGATGTCGGCTTCTACATTCTTCGTTTTTGGCCGTACCTCGTAAAATAAATTGGGCCGGTTAAATGAAGCTTTAAAGAGCTTTGCATCCGGTATGTCCAGATTTTTGATGATGTCTTCCTGTACCTTGGGTGTTGCCGTTGCGGTGAGACCTATGATAGGAATATTGTCCCCTAGTCGGTTAATAATCGACCTTAAGTTTCGGTATTCTGGTCTGAAATCGTGGCCCCATTCCGAAATACAATGTGCTTCGTCTATCGCCACAAAAGACAGTGTTACCGATTGAAGAAATTCGATGTAATCTTCCTTTGTCAGTGATTCCGGGGCTACGTAGAGTAACTTGGTGACCCCATCGACGATGTCTTGTTTAACCTGTTTTACTTCAGATTTGTTCAGGGAGGAGTTGAGTACATGTGCCACGCCTTCCTGTGATGAGATCCCCCTCAGGGCATCCACCTGATTTTTCATAAGGGCAATCAGGGGTGACACAACAATTGCCGTTCCCTCCTTAATCAATGCCGGGAGTTGATAGCACAGTGATTTTCCACCGCCTGTGGGCATAATAACAAAGGTATTATTCCCTGCGATGACATTTTTAATTACTGGCTCCTGTAGGCCCTTAAATGAAGAAAATCCGAAATATTTTTTAAGCGAGGTCTGCAGCTCCGTATCATTCAATACCATTCCCTAATTGTTTACTTAATCCCACTGGCATTTAGATTCCCATGCACTTCAATAAGCTTATTCTAACTTTAGCATTCTTCGGGTTGTAGTAGTATTTTTCTCGACGTATTAGAATACCCTGTAAATAACTTTGTGTAATTTTGTTTTCTTAAATATAATACATTCTTTTAGAAACCGATTATCTTTTACGACAAAATCTGCATACCAAATCACCTTAATAAGAGGAAATATTGAACCGTAGGAAAGGCATTCTGGAACTGGCTAAAAAAACAATGCAGACCGAAGGAGATGCCATTAAGCAATTGGCCTCTTTTCTCGATCAGCAGTTTGTGGATGCCGTAGACTCCATTTACACCGGCGACGGTAGGGTAGTCATTACAGGGATTGGAAAAAGCGCTTTGATCGCCTCAAAGATCGTCGCTACATTTAATTCAACAGGTACCCCGGCTATTTTTATGCACGCAGCTGACGCTATCCACGGAGATCTGGGTACTATTCAGCAAAAGGATATCGTAATTTGTATCTCCAAAAGCGGCAACACTCCAGAAATAAAATTACTTGTACCGCTGATCAAATCGGGGAGTAACCAACTAATAGCCATTACCGGCAATCCAAAATCTTTTTTGGGGGAGCAATCCGACTTCGTTCTCAATACCTACGTAGAGAAGGAAGCTTGCCCCAATAACCTCGCCCCTACCACTAGTACAACAGCACAGTTGGTTATGGGTGATGCCCTTGCCATTTGTCTGTTGGAACTCCGGGGCTTTAGCTCAAAGGACTTTGCCAAATTTCATCCCGGAGGTACTCTTGGTAAAAAGCTGTACTTGCGAGTTGCGGATATAGCCGTAAAAAATATGGTTCCTAAAGTGGAGGCCGATTCATCCGTTAAAGAGGTAATCGTAGAGATATCAGAAAAAATGCTGGGCGTAGCTGCGGTTCTCAAAAAGGGAAAATTAGTGGGAGTGGTAACTGATGGGGACATCAGGCGTATGCTGAACAAATACGAGAATATTAATGGCCTTAAGGCGGAGGATATCATGACCACCCATCCCAAAACAATTGAACCGGGTGTTTTGGCAGTAAAAGCATTAAACGAGATGCAGTCTAATGGCATTTCACAACTACTGGTTGCAGAGAAAGGAGTTTACCAGGGTGTGGTTCACTTGCACAATCTAATTAACGAAGGAATACTTTAATGGCTGAAACTACCAAGGATCCCAACGAAATGTCTTTCCTGGACCACTTGGAAGAGCTGCGGTGGCATTTGATCCGTTCTACCCTGGCTGTTGTTATCATAGGTATGGTGGCCTTCCTGATGAAGGACTTTATTTTTGATACAGTAATATTTGGGCCTAAAAAACCCGATTTCCCTACATATGGTGTCTTTTGCAAATTGTCAAAAATGCTGGGATTCAGCGAGGCTTTTTGCGGCTCTGAACCCTTATTCAGGGTTCAGAGTAGAGTAATGGCCGGGCAGTTTTCTGCCCATATCTGGACCTCCATTTGGGCTGGATTTATCCTTGCATTTCCATATATCCTTTATGAAATGTGGAAATTTATTAGTCCGGGCCTCTACGAAAAAGAAAGAAAGAATTCCAGAGGATTTATCATCGTTGCCTCTCTGCTCTTTTTTATGGGAGTACTTTTCGGATACTATGTGGTTGCCCCGCTTTCGATCAACTTCCTGGGGAGCTATACCGTAAGTGAAGAAGTTTTTAACGACATCGATCTCAGTTCTTATATTTCAACCGTCCGGGCTGCGGTGATCGCCTGTGGTTTGATATTCGAATTGCCCATTATTATCTATTTCCTCACAAAAGTGGGCCTTGTGACTCCGGAAATACTGAAAAAGTATCGAAAAATTGCCCTGGTGATCGTCTTGATCATTTCGGCAGTAATCACTCCACCCGATGTTGCCAGTCAGATTATCGTCGCTGTACCTGTATTGATCCTTTATCAACTCAGTATTTTCATTTCTGGCCGCGTCCTCAAACGAGAGGCTAAAAAAACTAAAAAACATGCCAAATCAACTTGAAGAATACCACGACTATCGTTCGCGAATGAACGAAAAACTGCTGGGAGCCGACAACAAACTGATCAAACGGATTTTTAACCTCGACACCAATGCCTATGCAGAAGGTGCCCTTGATGTAAAGACCAAAGAATTACTCGGCCTGGTGGCCTCTGCAGTTTTGCGCTGTGATGACTGTGTGAAATATCACTTAGAGAGTGCCCAAAAGGCAGGTGCGAATACAGAAGAGGTAATGGAGACCCTGGGGATAGCTACCCTGGTGGGAGGAACCATCGTCATCCCTCACCTTAGGAGGGCCTATGAATTCTGGGAACTATTGGAAACCCAGGAAGGTTAAATTAATTGTAATTCCTTTCCCCTCCCTTGGGAATACCTTAGTTTTGAATTGAAATGAAGCTCAGAGCAGAAAATATTATGAAGGCCTACCGCGGCCGCAAAGTAGTAAAGGGAATTTCTCTTGAAGTCAATCAGGGTGAGATTGTCGGACTACTGGGTCCTAACGGAGCCGGCAAGACGACCTGTTTTTACATGATCGTGGGGTTGATCAAACCCAACGGGGGGAAAATATTTCTCGATGATACCGAGATCACTAAATACCCGATGTACAAAAGGGCACAGAATGGAATTGGCTACCTGGCTCAGGAAGCTTCGGTCTTTCGCAAACTGAGCATCGAAAAAAATATTTTAAGCGTCCTTCAGCTCACCAAACTCAGCAAGAAAGAGCAGCTCATGAAAATGGAGCAGCTGATTGAGGAATTTGGATTGGGCCATATCCGCAAGAACCGCGGCGATCTGCTTTCCGGTGGAGAGCGCAGAAGAACCGAAATTGCCAGGGCTCTGGCTACCGATCCCAAGTTTATTCTGCTCGATGAACCATTCGCAGGTGTCGATCCGGTAGCGGTAGAAGACATACAGCGAATTGTTGCCCAGTTAAAAGACAAGAATATTGGCATCCTGATCACCGATCACAACGTGCAGGAGACACTGGCGATCACGGAGCGATCTTATCTAATGTTTGAAGGAGGTATTTTAAAATCAGGCATTCCTGAAGTACTGGCTGAAGATGAGATGGTGAGAAAAGTCTATTTGGGTCAGAATTTTGAATTGCGTAAGAAGAAACTTGAATTTTAATCTCCCAAATCCTTCCTAAAAGTACAAAGCCTCTAATCCTCCGAGCTGCCAGAAGTGGGAGCGGTTTTAAAAAACAATAGGGAACTCATCAGGTAAATCACAATGATTGCCGGAACTGCCAGGAATTTCATCGTCCCAATACAAAAAAGGCTCACAATAATAAACACATAACGCAAGGCATTCTCTTTAAAACCCAAACTCTTGAACTTCAGGGAAAACAAAGGGATGTGTGCGTTGAGTAAGACTGAACTGACAACTGTAAGACCCACCAAAAACCAGGGATTCAAAATAATCGAATTTAGGGCGTCATTCCCGTTAAACAGCAGTATCATGGGCAAAGAAACGATCAATAGGGCATTGGCTGGGGTAGGCAGGCCAATAAAGGAAGTGGTCTGATGCTCATCGATATTAAATCGCCCCAGACGCAAAGCCGAGGACATCGTAATAAGGAATCCAAAATACGGTAAAGTGCTCGCCAGCGAAAATGAAAATTTGCCTGCTTCGGCCTCCGGAACGACTTCCCCACCTAAGCTCAGGCTCAGCAATTGAAACATTACAACTCCGGGAACCAAACCAAAGGTAATCACATCGGCCAGAGAATCTAATTGTAAGCCCAGCTCACTTTGGACCTTCAATTTCCGCGCAGCAAGGCCGTCAGAGAAATCAAAAATCAAGCCCAGCAAGACCAGAAGAGCCATGGTCTCCCAATCGTTTTTTGCAGCGAAAATTACCGCTACAGAACCTGCCAAAACATTTAAAAGTGTAAGAAAATTGGGTATATGACGTTTCACTCAGGTACTTTTCTGTAAAAATAGTATAAATTTTAAGGAAGCTGTTTTGTCCCATTAATTATTCAGATATTTGCTTCAATACTGGAGTTTGCCTTAAGCTGCGCTTGCCTAATGACGCCAAAGCATTTTATTTTTCTACTATTTTTTCTCTTTGGGATCTCAATGTTTTCCCAAGCCGATCCCTTGTCTGAAAAAGCGGTGATCAGCGTCATCACATGTGGTTCCGGCACAGAGCTCTATTCTTCCTTTGGCCACAGTGCCTTCAGGGTGCAGGACAGCGAAAAGGGGATCGACTGGATCTATAACTACGGCACTTTCAATTTCAACACCCCTAATTTCTACGGCAAGTTTGCCAGAGGAAAATTGCTGTACTCTCTGAGCAAACAAAGGTTTGCAAACTTCCTCTATGCCTATGAGCTGGAGAACAGGTGGGTAAAAGAACAACTGTTAGACATATCCGCACAGGACAAAAACGAGATCTTTACTTTCCTGGAAAACAACTACAAGCCTCAGAACAGGGACTACAAATACGACTTCCTTATGGAAAACTGTTCCACAAAGATTCCCGAAGTTTTATCAGCTGCTCTGGGAAGCGATGTAGAATATGTAAATTACTTGCAAGACCAGAATTACACTTTTAGGGACCTGATTCAACAAAACCTGGTCCGAAATTCCTGGTCGAGTTTTGGAATTGATCTCGCTTTGGGCGCGGTGATAGACCGTGAGGCCAGCTATCAACAGTATATGTTTTTGCCGGATTACGTATTTGCACAGCTAGAAAATACCCTGCTAAATGGAAAACCGCTGGTAGAAAGAGAAAGGACCATCCTCGATTATCAATTGCAGAACAGGGGTGGCTTTTTTACTTCTTCCCCAATGTTTTGGTTTGGCCTTTTATTTCTCTTTACAGCAACGATCACCTTTATCGATTTTCGGAATAAGGTCCGCAGTAAGGTCATGGATATCATTCTATTTTTGTTGACCGGACTTAGCGGATGCCTGCTTGTGTTTTTGTGGTTTTTTACGGATCATACAGCAACAGCATTAAACCTCAATGTACTTTGGGCCTTTCCCCTGAATCTAGTGCCCTTGTATTTCCTTTTAAAAGGCGATAGACTTCCTGCCTGGGGAATTCCCTACTTCATAGGCCTTTTAGTTTTATTGGCCCTTACCGTATTGATCTGGATTTTGGGAATCCAACTTTTTTCACCCATCCTGGCCATAATTCTGGCCACCCTGGGACTGCGATATGGATTTTTACTTTATCACAACAGGAAAATTGTAACTGGGACAAGATGAACTTGGTATCTGTAGAAGGAATTTCAAAGTCGTATGGAGAGCGGGTTCTATTTTCCGATCTTTCCTTCGGCATCAATAAGGAACAAAAAATAGCCCTTATTGCGCAGAACGGGACAGGTAAAACCTCAATACTCAATATTTTGGCAGGCAAGGATAAGGCTGATGATGGGAGAGTAACCCTGAGAAACAACATCAGAATTTCCTACCTTGAACAAGACCCGGACCTGAATAACGAAATTACGATCGAAGAATGCATATTCCGCTCAGATAACGAAGTCTTACAGGTCATCAGGAATTACGAACACGCCCTGGAAAATCCCGAAAATGAAAAGCGTTATCAGAAGGCTTTTGAGGCCATGGAACGCTTTAATGCCTGGGATTTTGAAACCCAATACAAACAGATCCTTTTTAAACTGCAACTCGAGGACCTCGATGCGAAGGTGGGCACCCTCTCCGGGGGACAAAAAAAGCGCATCGCCCTTGCCAATGCGCTGCTAAATAAACCCGATCTTCTCATTCTGGACGAACCTACCAACCATCTGGATCTGGAAATGATCGAATGGCTGGAGAGCTATTTTGCACGAGAAAGTATTACACTATTTATGGTCACGCACGATAGGTATTTTCTGGAGCGGGTTTGCAATGAAATTCTGGAATTGGATCAGGGTCAGTTGTATTCGTACAAAGGAAATTACAGCTACTATCTTGAAAAAAAAGAGGCACGGGAACTGCAGCGGGCATCAGAATTACACAAAACAAAACAGCTTTTTAAAAAGGAACTCGATTGGATGCGTCGCCAGCCCAAGGCAAGAACAACGAAGTCTAAATCCCGAATAGACGACTTCCACGAGATTAAGAGCAGGGCACAGCAGAGAAGAAAAGAGCACGAGGTGCAACTGGAGATCAATATGGAACGACTTGGCAGTAAAATCCTTGAGTTTCACAGTGTGGTTAAGGCCTATCCTCAAACCCCTATCCTCGACAAATTCAATTATTCCTTTTTAAAAGGAGAACGCCTGGGAATTATTGGAAATAACGGGACGGGAAAAACCACCTTCCTCAACCTGGTAACTGGCAGGGAGCAGCCTGACGGAGGCAAGATTACCACCGGCGAAACCATAAAATTTGGATATTACACTCAGGAAGGAATCACGGTAAAGCCCGGACAGAAAGTAATTGAGGTAATCCGAGAATTTGGGGAGTATATCCCATTAAAGAAAGGAAGGCAACTGTCTGCCCAACAGTTATTGGAACGATTCCTATTCGACCGAAAAAAGCAGTACGACTTTGTTGAAAAACTAAGTGGTGGAGAACGAAAACGACTGTATTTATGTACGGTATTAATTCAGAATCCAAACTTCCTGATTCTGGATGAACCCACCAATGATCTGGACGTGGTTACCCTTAATGTTCTTGAAGACTTTCTACTCGATTATCCGGGATGCCTGGTAGTGGTCTCTCACGACCGTTATTTTATGGACAAAATCGTGGATCACCTTTTTGTTTTCAGGGGAAATGGGGTCATTGAAGATTTCCCGGGCAACTACTCTGATTTCAGGGCATATGAAGATAGTGTTGAGAATCTGAAAAGAAATGAGAACAAGGTAGGTAAGTCAGATCAGGAGTCGGAGAAACCCCAGTGGAGAGAAAAAGGGGGTGGGAGTTCCCTGTCTTATCTGGAGCAAAAAGAGTTTAAACAGTTAGAGCGGGAAATTCAGCGATTAGAATCGAAGAAAAAAGAGCTTCAGGACGCCTTCCTCGATTCAAATTTAAGTCCGGAAGAAATCGAAGACCTTTCAAAATCCCTCAGCGAGGTTGAGGAACAAATCGAGGGCAAAACAGAACGTTGGTACGAAATCTCCCTCCTTAGTGAGCAATAGGCACCAACAGTAATAGGATGATAAAAGCACAGATGTTTCGTATCCTCTCTTACTTTAGCTTTTTAATTCGTTCAACCAACCACCACGGGGTTCACTCTCCTTTCGTCTATGAGTACTTAACGCGTTGTCTTTATAAAAAAAATTCTAAATCGCTTCCTAAAATACAGGAGGTATTGATAAAGAGTATCCCGTATTTCAATTACAATTCCATCGGGCTCTTCTATGAACCTCAGCAATTCTATAAAAGTATAAGAGAAGAATTCCCGGATCTTAGATACAACCAAAAGTCCTGTGATCTGGTGTTCATTGGTCGAGATTGTATAGAAAAGATTGATTTTAATTCGCTTAAGTCGCTTTGTCATCACCGCAGTATGATCCTGATCGAGGGAATTTATGCCAATCGGAGAAGCAGTGAATTTTGGAAGACACTAATTACAAAAGACTGGGTGACTGTTTCTATAGATTTCTATTACGGCGGAATACTTTTCCTCAGACGGGAACAAGAGAAGCAACATTTCCGCATTAGGATATAATGCCTTAATTTTATGGTGAAATAAGGGTTATGGATAATACTATCTTCTACGTATTAGGTTTAGTGGCCGTAATTTATATCGCGCTATCGGTCTTCAATAAAAAAAGATCAAAAGATCGCAAATCCAGGAAGTTCATGGAGGGATACGAGCGCAAGAAAAAGAAAGACTAACGACCTCTACCTAAGACCATTTTTATGAAAATATACACAAAGACAGGAGACCAGGGAACAACCGCCTTGTTTGGGGGTACCCGGGTTCCAAAACACCATATCCGCATTGAGAGCTACGGCACCGTAGATGAATTAAATACCTGGTTGGGGCTATTGCGCGATCAGGAAATTAAAAACAGGCATAAGGAGATCTTGATGAAAGTGCAGAAAGACCTTTTTACTATCGGGGCGATCCTGGCCACCGATCCTGATAAAGCGGTGCTGAAAAGTGGGAAAGAACGACTCGACATTCCAAAAATCAGGAAGGAAGAGATCCAAATGCTGGAAGATGAGATGGACAGGATGGATGAATCGCTTCCTGAGATGACCCATTTCATACTTCCGGGAGGCCATCAGGTAGTGTCATACTGTCATATTGCCAGGACCGTTTGCCGCAGAGCAGAACGTATGGCCTGCCTTTTAAATGAACATCAACCTTTTGATCCCGACGTCTTATCATATATGAACAGGCTTTCAGATTACTTATTTGTCCTCTCACGAGCCCTGGCCTTTGAACTTAAGGCAGATGAAATAAAGTGGATCCCTGAAAAAAAAGGCTAATATTTTACTTTTTTTGTCGTTATGACAATAGCAAAACCGGGATTTTTGCAAAAATTTCGTAATTAAAGCCTGAAAAACTTGGCAGTCTTAGTTTAAAAATTACTTTTGCAAAAATTACAAATTACACTTTTACCATGTATTGGACCTTAGAATTAGCTTCTTATTTGAGCGACGCGCCCTGGCCGGCGACTAAAGATGAATTGATCGATTACGCGATCCGAACCGGAGCTCCTTTGGAAGTAGTAGAAAACCTTCAGTCTATGGAAGAAGAAGGGGGAGAGATCTATGAAAGCATTGAAGAAATATGGCCTGATTATCCTACAGAAGAGGACTACCTCTGGAATGAGGATGAATACTAATAGAATGTTCAAATAGCGCTAAAAAGTCTCTTCGGAGGCTTTTTTTTTATGTAATTTTGACATACTTAAGGTCGAAAATACGGTATTCTTAAAAGTGGAATGGCTTTTGACCTATTATATCGATTAGAATTTAGATAAATATTCCCCTGCCCACACCACTGCCTGAGAGGGGAAGAGGAAAATAATAATTTCATGAGTTTATTAAATAATGTTTTAAAAGCGTTCGTCGGGGATAAATCCAAGCGTGACGTAAAAGAATTGCGCCCGCTGGTAGATGATATCAATGCCTTTGGAGAACAGCTTCAGGCCTTGTCTAATGACGACCTCCGCGCCAAAACAACCGGATTCCGGGCCTTGATTTCCGAATCCTGCTCAAGCCTAACAGCTGATATTGATAAAATTAAGCAAGAAGTGGATCAATCCACCGATATCGATAAGAATGAAGAACTCTACGCGGAGATAGACAAACTAGAAGAAGAGGCGTACAAAATTACACAGGAAACTCTTGACAACCTGCTTCCCGAAGCCTTTGCCGTGGTGAAGGAAACGGCCAGAAGATTTAAAGACAATGAGACCCTGGAAGTTACTGCCACTGAAAACGATAGAATATTGTCGGGAGCCAAGGAATACGTTAGCCTTGAAGGAGATAAGGCTATATGGAGGAATTCCTGGGATGCCGCAGGAAAAGAAGTGACCTGGGATATGGTTCACTACGATGTACAGCTCATTGGAGGTATTGCCCTGCACCAGGGAAAAGTTGCGGAAATGCAGACGGGAGAAGGAAAAACCCTGGTCGCAACTTTACCTTTATACCTAAATGCCCTTCCGGGAAAAGGAACTCACCTGGTAACGGTCAATGATTACCTCGCAAAAAGGGATAGTGCCTGGATGGCACCGATTTTTGAGTTTCACGGCCTTACCGTTGATTGTATAGACAAGCACAAACCTAATTCTGACGGGCGGCGAGCTGCATACAACGCAGATGTTACCTACGGGACCAACAACGAATTTGGTTTTGATTATCTCAGGGATAATATGGCCCATACGCCCAGTGATCTCGTACAGCGGCCACACTATTACGCCATTGTGGATGAGGTTGACTCGGTTTTGATCGATGACGCCCGTACTCCGCTAATCATTTCAGGACCGGTACCGGAAGGAGATCGGCACGAATTCAACGAACTCAGGCCCAAGGTGACGGATATCGTTGAGAAACAACGAAAACACCTGACAGCCGTACTGGCCGAAGCGAAGAAAAAAATAGCAGAAGGAGATACTAAGGAGGGCGGCCTCCTATTGTTGAGAGTGCATCGGGGACTTCCCAAGAACAAAGCGCTTATCAAATACCTGAGTGAAGAGGGAATCAAGCAATTATTGCAGAAAACCGAGAACTTCTATATGCAGGATAACAACAGGGAAATGCCTGTTGTAGATTCTGATCTACTATTCGTCATTGACGAAAAAAACAATCAGATCGAATTAACAGACCAGGGGATTGAATATATCTCCGGTGATCAGGCTAATGATTTCTTTGTCATGCCCGATATCGGTAGTGAAATTGCCAAGATTGAAAATCAGGAACTGGAAATTGAAGAAGAAGCCAAGTTAAAAGAAGAACTGTTCAAAGATTTTGCCGTAAAGAGTGAGCGTATCCACACCATGAGTCAGCTTCTCAAAGCTTATACCCTATTTGAAAAGGATGTAGAATACGTAGTCATTGAAAATAAGGTGATGATCGTAGATGAACAGACAGGAAGGATTATGGACGGCAGGCGTTATTCTGACGGACTTCACCAGGCGATTGAGGCCAAGGAAAATGTGAAAATTGAGGCGATGACGCAGACCTTTGCCACCGTCACCTTACAGAACTATTTCCGGATGTACAATAAGCTGGCGGGGATGACCGGTACAGCAGTTACCGAGGCAGGGGAACTCTGGGAGATCTACAAATTGGATGTGGTGGAAATCCCAACTAATAAGCCCATTGCCAGGGATGATCGTCAGGACCTTATCTACAAGACCAAAAGAGAGAAGTACAATGCGATCATAGACGAGGTTACTCAACTTTCACAACAGGGAAGACCTGTACTTATTGGTACTACCTCCGTTGAGATCTCAGAACTTCTGTCGAGGATGCTCAATATCAGGAAAGTACAGCACAACGTGCTTAATGCCAAGCTGCACAAAAAAGAAGCCGACATTGTTGCCGAGGCTGGAAATCCGGGAGTGGTGACCATTGCGACAAATATGGCAGGTAGGGGTACGGATATCAAACTCTCTGATGAGGTTAAAAGAGCCGGCGGACTTGCGATCGTAGGAACAGAACGGCACGACTCCAGGAGGGTAGACAGGCAGCTCAGAGGACGATCAGGGAGACAGGGAGACCCCGGAAGTTCGCAGTTCTATGTGTCCTTGGAAGATAACCTCATGCGTTTATTCGGTTCAGACCGTGTTGCCAAGATGATGGACAGGATGGGACTTGAAGAAGGAGAAGTAATTCAGCACTCCATGATGACGAAGTCGATAGAGCGAGCCCAGAAAAAAGTAGAAGAGAACAACTTCGGTATCAGAAAAAGGTTACTGGAATACGACGATGTGATGAATGCACAGCGGGAAGTAGTTTACAAACGCAGAAGACACGCTCTGCAGGGTGAACGCTTAAAAGTAGACATTGCCAACATGATCTATGACACCTGTGAAGTGATCTCAGAATTCAACAAAGAAGCTAATGACTATAAGAATTTTGAGTTTGAACTGATCAAGTATTTCTCTATCACCTCCCCTATTTCTGAGGAGGAATTCAGTAAGCTCAGTTACCTCGAAATCAGCAATAAGATATATACTGCTGTTTACGACCATTACCGGGATAAGATGGAACGCAGTGCGGCAACGGCGTTTCCTGTAATTAAAAAAGTATATGAGGACAATGCAAATAAGTACGAACGCATTGTTGTTCCCTTTACCGATGGGATTAAAACGCTGAATGTAGTTACGGATCTTAAAAATGCTTACGAAAGCAATGGCAAACAACTCATTACCGATTTTGAGAAGAACATTACCCTCGCCATAATCGATGAGGCTTGGAAGACTCACCTTCGGAAGATGGATGAACTAAAACAGTCGGTCCAGCTTGCCGTTCACGAGCAGAAAGATCCGCTACTGATTTACAAATTTGAAGCCTTTGAGCTTTTCAAAGGAATGATCGAGAAGGTAAATAAAGATGTCGTTTCCTTCCTTTTCAAAGGAGAATTGCCATCCGGAAACACCGAGGAAATTCAGGAAGCTAGAAATGTTCGCCGCTCTAAAGAAGCTTTAAAAACTACCAAGGAAGAAATTCCAAACAGCGATGAGCTCGCAGCCCAGAATCGTGCGGCAGGTCAGACACAGCAAGGCAGGCCTCAGGTAACCGAGACCATTGTTAGGGATCGGCCTAAAATTGGCCGTAATGATCGGGTTACGATTAAAAATGTAATGTCTGGTGAAAGTAAAACCATCAAATACAAGCAGGCCGAACCCCTGTTGGATAAGGGTGAATGGGTGCTCATAGAGGAATAGAAATCAATTAACTACCACAAAAAAGGACAGTCGAAAGGCTGTCCTTTTTTTTATCCATTTCCCTTCGCCCGATGAACTTTAGCACTTTATAGTATTGATTATCTTACAAAACATAAGTAGCTTTACATCATAGGTTTAGGAGAAAAGGCATTAAAAGCCCCAGAAAATCAGCTAAATTCAGAGGTTATGAAAAAAAATTACATCGACCAGGAACGGTTCCGGGATAAGGAAAGACTACTTATCAAAGCGACCAATTACACATCCTTGCTCAGTCTGGCATTTTTTCTGATTTGCTATTTTTTCTTGAATATCCAAACTGCTTTTTCTTTTATTTTTCTTTTCTACGCCCTCTTTAGCCTTGCCAATACCTATGCCTATAAAACACATAAGAATCTATCCCTTACCTATAATATTTCTTCCATAACCAGTTTGGTGTCCACTGTTGCAATCGCTATGATGAGCGGAGGGATACAGAGTCCGTTTATCTTTACCCTGGGGTTATTGGTACTGGCCGGTTATGCCACTACACGCTCCTATGGGAAGACATATCTCTTTGTAATTTCTATCCTCACTGTACTCCTATTTGCTCAAAACAGATTCATGTCCTGGGACATCGTAAATCACGTCCCTGAAAATTCAAGAGATATTTTTGCGTTGCTTAGCATTCTCTTTACCATTTATCTACTGGGTGGGATTTTTGGAAAAGATCTGATGATCGTACATCACAAATTGTACAAATCTAAAAGAGAAATGAAAGCACGTGGGGAGGAAAAAGACACCTTGTTGAAAGAGGTCCACCACAGGGTCAAAAACAATTTACAAACCGTATCCAGCCTTCTGAGCCTGCAGGGGAGGTCTATCTCAGACATCAAAACCAAGGGTATTCTCAAAAGCAGTCAGAACCGGGTAATTTCCATGGCCATGGTACACGAGATGCTTTATATGAGGGAGGATCTTTCAAAAATTCAGTATAAAACCTATGTGCGGGAATTAAGTGAGTACCTGATTAAGTCTTTA
The DNA here is from genome assembly GCA_013042315.1 of Flavobacteriaceae bacterium. Taxonomy (GTDB): domain Bacteria; phylum Bacteroidota; class Bacteroidia; order Flavobacteriales; family Flavobacteriaceae; genus Muriicola. Next base: position 15,431 of record JABDQM010000008.1, read on the forward strand.
AAAGGGGCGAACAATAAAGTTTCCCTTAATATTGATATTCCTGATATTGAACTGGGAATAGATACCGCCATCCCTTTGGGATTGCTAATCAATGAGGCTATTACAAATTCGCTTAAATACGGGATCAAAGACGATCACGAAGGCGAAATTCACATTTCAATCAACCAGGAAGACGAACACAGTTATGTGCTGGAGATCGGTGACAACGGTTCGGGCTTTGCAGAGACAGTAAATGTGAAGAACAGTACCTCCCTGGGACTGAAATTGATACACAATTTGGCCCGTCAGCTCAAAGGCACCATTACCAGAGATCCCTCTAAAAAAGGCACCCATTATATCGTTAAATTCAGGGAAATAGAACCACAGCCCTTCCCCTCCGTGGCCTGACAGATCCCCACTGATATAACTCCTTCAGATTCATCGGAAATTTCCTGATACCTTATCTGGTTTTATCCTTATATTTAAGACCTACATAATCAATTCTACACTATGCAAAAACTTATACTCCTTCTCCTCTTATGTGTTTCTGTCAACCTCTTTTCGCAAGAGTATTTTCTAAAGAAGTACGAGCCTTTTAATGAGGATATCCCATCACCTGAAGAGTTCCTCGGTTACGGAATCGGCGAACGCCATACGCGTCACGATCTTATTGTAGCTTATTTTAAAAAGC
>JABDQM010000081.1 GCA_013042315.1 Flavobacteriaceae bacterium
TTAAAGGTTTTCAGGGATTTATAAGCCTTTACAAATGTATCTTGAGCAACTTCCTCTGCATCTTCCCGGTTTTTAAGCATTCTGCAGGCCAGGGTAAAGACTAAATACTTATATCGGTCCACCAGAATACCGTATGCCTTTTGGTCGCCTTGCAGCGATCGGCTTATTAATTCCTTTTCCTCCGGTATTAACATATATTCCATTAGACGACCTCTGTCAGTGTTTGGTTACACCTACAAAAAAAATACGGCTTTTCCGTAACCCCTCCAAGAAATACTCCGTCTTACCATAAAACAACGTTTAACAAATAACAATTAACATGGGAGGAGAAATAATTATTTTTGTCAGCATTTTTCTAATGATCTTTGGCATCAGCTATCTTTATCTAACAACGCGTAACAAGGAAAGACTTGCCCTGATCGAGAAAGGCGCAGAAGCCAGTATTTTTGTCAAAGGGAAAAAAGAAGGAACCGCACCATTCTGGAAGGTCCTTATTTTAAACATAGCCTTGCTTTTGTTGGGAATAGGTCTTGCGATATTTATCGCTGCCCTTCTGGTTGAAATAGGATTAGACGAGGATGTTGCCTATCCGGGCACCATTTTTATTATGGCCGGTTTGGGTTTATTCCTGGGTTTTACCCTTACAAAAAAACTCGAAAAAGAAGTTTATTAAATTTAAAAAACCATTTGCGGATTATAGAAAACCAAGGCACTGCCCTTGGTTTTTTTTATTAATTTCCTTCTTTTTACAGCGTAGACCAATTCGATATTCAACAGCGATAAGGAGGTTTTGGGAGTATGATTGACAATTTCGACTTTAATATACAGGTATTACTAGATGGCATTGGTCTGGTACAAGGGGTCACCATAGGTATTTTACTTATGATCATGGGCTTGCGAAAGTTCAGAAACACCTTTTATCTGGGGCTCTTTTTATTGTTATACGCTTTAGAATTAGCCACCTGGATCTCCACAAACAGCAGAATTTCAGAAAGCTATCCCAATCTCTTTCTTCTGCCCTTTAATTTTTCGTGGATACTTTTCCCTTTATTTTACATTTATACGCAGCAAGTCTCTGTTTTTTCAAATAAAAAAATTAAATATTGGCTATTGTATCCCGGAATTGTTTCCATAGTAGCCCAATTGATTATTTTCTGGCTTCCTTTCGAATTAAAGGTTAAAATAGACGACAGTTGGTGGCATGTGCTTATATTTTGGATGTTGGGAAACTATTATTCATGGATTGTAGGCATTTGGAATCTTCGCCTTTTGTACAAGCACAGGATAGAGGTCCTGAACACCTATTCATACATAACTTCCAAGGAACTGAGATGGGCTCGATTCTTCTTGATTTATCTTTTGATCACTTCAGTATTCGGACATTTAATCGCCTATGTTTTTCCAACTATCGTTCCCGATAACACCATTTTTTCCGTGATGGACCTTATCGCTATTTATTGGGTATCTTATTTCGGCATCACCCAGAGGAATGTGCGCTCCCTGATCACAAATATCCCTGCTAAGGAAATCTCGAGTAATCCTAAACCAGTGAAAGACCATACCCCTGAATTGATTCCTGAAAGACTGGAGGAAATCATGAAAGCAGTGGACAAACACATCAATAATTCAGAAAGTTTTATGAATTCCGATCTTACCATTATGGACATCGCCGACAGTATTGGAGAACATCCCAGACGCGTATCGGAATCAATAAATACCATAGAAAAACAAAATTTCAACTCCTATATCAATGAATACCGAATAAAAAAAGCGATAAGTCTTCTAAATTCGGAAGACAAGCTAAATTGGAGTATCGAAGGTATAGGTATAGAAGTGGGTTTTAAAAGTAAGAGTGCCTTCTACTCGTCCTTTAAAAAATTTACAGGCACCACCCCTACACGTTTTAACGAACAAATTAAAATCAGTTGACCTAGAACTGAATCGCAGATGCACTTATTTCAAATTCTTTTAGCATCTAAGTTTCTTAAAGTTAGATTCTAAATCACCTCATAGATTAGCTTATCGGCCGACATAATAGTCCTAAATTCAGAATTCAGAACCTGAATTTAACCGTATAAGGAGGGAAACATTTATTTAAATCGCATTTTTGAATGCATATGATGTCACCTAAAAACAAGAGTATCATCCTGTTTATCTTATTTCTCTGGCTCGTCTTTGTCGCCTGGGAGATAGATGTACAATCTGTTGTAAATACCTACCCGGACAGTATTGTCCGACTCGATCTGCTATTACTGCCGTTTCTTATAATCCTTACGGTGTACGTGATCTACCTTTTGATTCGTAAGAATGATTTTGATAGTGCACAGGATACCGACCTTCATCAAGATGTCTGACGGAAAGTAAATTCCTTCATCAGTCCGCCATTTTCAGATACTGATCTAATCATCACCACTAAAATCTTGCCGTAAAAAGGTGGATACTTCTACCTTCATCCCTTGTCCGAAAATTCTCAAGGAATTCAATAGATTTATTTTAAAGAAGATTTTTTTTCTTTAGTTTCATACAAATATGAACAACTAATACCGGGCGGAACTATTGAATTTATTCATTGACATTAATTACAACCTTCAATCGTTCTTAGATGTCCTTGGGCTGATACAAGGTCTATCCTTTGGGGTCTTGTTGTTGATCTTAACTTACAGGCACTTCAGGAGTACATACTTCCTGGGTCTCTTTTTAGTCCTGTATTCCTTAAAACTGATGTTATTCATCCCTTCAGGGTTGAATCTTATAACCTACTATCCCGGATTGTTTCTATTGCCATTTAATTTTTCCTGGATTCTCTTTCCCATCTTTTTTGTCTATACCCAGAAAATTTCAATATTTTCTAATGAGAAGGTAAAATACTGGGTACTGTATCCCGGAATAGTCTCCTTTATACTTCAGTCCGTTATTTACTTTCTTCCTTATTCCACTAAAATGGAAATTGCCGAAAGTGTCTGGCATGAATTCGTTTTTACTTATCTGGGAATATTTTATTCATGGGGTATCGGTATATGGAATTTGAGATTATTAAACCGACACCGAATGGCAGTGGAGAATACATTTTCTTATTTGGGGAATAAATTGTTGAATTGGGTGCGTGTTTTTCTGATCTACCTCTTGATAACCTCTGTGTTGGTGCATGTACTTTATTATGTTTCGCCTGAAAACTACTATTTCAAAATACTATTTTCAAGTTTAGATTTGATTGCCATCTACTGGTTAGGAATCAATGGAATCATGCAGCAAAATGTACTTTCAACCCTCAATAACAAAAAACCTGGCATCCCCTATCAAGTTTCGGATTTTAAGAATGAACTAAAGATTACGAGCAAAAAGGAAAACCTCAAAGCGATTATGGATAAGATAGACTCCTATATGAAATCTTCTGAAGCCTATTTGATCAGTGAGCTAACCATAGTTGATCTCGCCGATCAGTTAGAAATGCATCCCAAAAAAATTTCTACTACTATTAACGGCATTTTTAAACAAAATTTTAATTCCTATGTCAATTATCTCCGCATAAAAAAGGCAGAGGACTTACTCTCCAAAAAATCCACAGACCACTTCAGTGTGGAAGGCATTGGTAAAGAAGTTGGTTTTCACAGTAAAAGTGCTTTTTATGCGGCCTTTAAGAAAATAACAGGCACTACCCCCAACAAATTCAAGGATAGCATAGCCAGATAAAAGCAATGCTGTAAATCCTATAGCACGATCTAATTCCCTCCCTATTTTGGATTTATCCCGGGTACTGATTCCTGATTTCAGACTAATAAATACGATTAAAAGACCTTTTTGTACGGATTTCGGAAATCCATACGTCTTCTGAAGGGTTTGCGCTTGTTAGCGGGAAATAATTGTGAAAACTTAGAGTTAGTGAAAGAGTTGAGGATAGGCCACAATGAGCATTTAATCCTCAAGAAAAACTAGGTTAAAGAAAATTGTATGACTACTAAAGAAAATCAGAAGGCCAAAATCCTCAAGTATATTGCGATCAATGACTCCGGTAATTTTAATACCTGGAATCCCGCGCACATAGAGGAATTAAAGCGTAAGAACTTTAGTTCAGATCTCGGGCAGAGAATTCTTTTCGAAAACGAATATCTGCG
>JABDQM010000085.1 GCA_013042315.1 Flavobacteriaceae bacterium
AGACAGGGCCGCCCGAATCACGGGTCTGGGCACAGATGGAATTATTAAAGTTCCGGTGACCAAAGGTTTTGTCATGGATAGTTCAAAATTGGAAGCGTATTATCAACAGGCTACGGAAAAAGGATTAAAGGTCTTTGCCCTGGTTGGAAGTGCGCCTTCTACGGCTACCGGAATTTACGATGATCTGGAGGACCTTGCGGCTTTCTGCAAAAAGCACCAGCTTTGGTTTCATGTGGATGGTGCCCACGGAGGAGCAGCGGTTTTCTCGGAAAAATATAAAAAGACGGTAAAGGGAATTGAACTTGCCGATTCTGTGGTTATTGATGGGCATAAGATGATGCTGATGTCGACCATAACCACAGCACTTATTTTTAGGGAAGGCAGTCACTCCCATACCATTTTTAGTCAGGAGGCAGATTACCTGCTACAGCAGTCGGATAAAGAAGATTGGTTTAATCTGGCAAAAAGAACCTTTGAGTGTACCAAAACCATGATGAGTCTGCAGTGGTTCCTGCTTTTTAAAACCTACGGTGAAAAGGTCTTTGACGACAATGTCACTACCCTATATGATTTGGGACGGAGCTTTGGAGAAATGATAGAAGCGGATCCCGAACTGGAATTGGCTTTACCTCCGATGTCCAATATCGTTTGTTTCCGATACCAGCAACCAGGACTTTCTCTGGAGGAGGCTAACGGATTAAACAGAAAAATAAGGCAGGAGCTTCTGGAAGAAGGGAAGTTCTATATCGTTCAAACTCGAATAAGGGGAAAACAATACCTCCGATGTACTATAATGAATCCTTTTACTACTCCTCAACACTTGGAAGAATTGCTTTCGATGGTCAAGTCAAAAGGAAAGCAAAATCTTAACTCATAGACTCCAGGATGCGTTGCTCCGTGGCTTTCTGGGAAAAGTTAATTGCGCATTCTATAAGTGATAAATGAGAATAAGCTTGTGGAAAATTCCCCAGCAGACGCTTCGTTTTAAAATCGATATCTTCACTAAAAAGCCCCAGATGATTCCCGTAACTCAGAACACGGTCGAATAATTCCTGTGCTTTTTCTTCTTCTCCTATTTTGAAAAGGCTGTTGATAAACCAAAACGTACAGATGGTAAAGGAAGAAGAGGGCAAACCAAAATCGTCCTTATTTTTATAACGGTATAAAAGTCCGTCGTTGCTCAGGTCTTTCTCTATGGCCTTGACCGTGCTGACATACTTCGGATCCCTGGCGGGAATAAAACCATAAGATTCCATAAGTAAGACCGAGGCATCGAGATTTTTGCTGCCGTACGACTGGGTAAAGGCCTTTACCTCATCATTCCAGGCCTTGTCCATAATGTCTTGTTTGATCTCTTGCTCTAACATACTCCATTTCTCAATCTTCTGCCATTTGCGAAAGATGCGCGCCACTTTGATCGCCCGATCAATGGCTACCCAACAGAGAACTTTGGAAAAGGTAAAATGCCGGTCTTCATGTCTGAATTCCCAGATCCCTTTATCGGGTTCCTGCCAGTGCTCAGAAACGATCCACGCGATACCCTTGGTAATTCCCCAGAGTTCTTCGGCATTTTCAATATTGGTGCTGAAGATATTCAATTGAGCGTAAATGGCATCCATCAGGATTCCGTAAATATCGTTTTGCTTTTGTTTGTAGGCCGCATTTCCGATCCTGACCGGTTTGGACCCCTTGTAACCCTTCAAATGGTCCAGTGTCTTCTCAGTGAGTTTTTTCTCTTTGTTGATCCCGTACATGATCTGAAGCTTCTCCCCTTTTTCAGGGATGAGGTCAACGATAAATTGCAGATAGCGCCGCGCAACATTAACATGACCGAGGTCTACCATCACCCTGATCACCATGGAAGCATCTCTAATCCAGCAAAATCGATAATCCCAATTTCTAACTTCGCCAATAGTTTCTGGCAAGGATGTGGTAGCAGCGGCTAGTACTGCACCCGATTTGTTATAGGTAAGCAACTTTAGCGTGATCGCACTTCTGGTGATCTGCGCATTGTATTTTTTATAATTAGGGGTCTTGTTACTCCAATTTAACCAGTACACTTTGGTTCTTTCCAATTCGAGATAAATCTTACGGGTACTGGGTTGGAAAATTTTCTCATTGTATGCGATCAGAAAATACCCGTTCTCTGTGACTTCTAACTCTCTGCCTTCCATCACGGCATTTTTATTGAAAGAGGTGTACAAGAAAACTGTTTCAAAATTTTCACCCTTAGTCAGACTTGCAATAAAATTTTTTTTGATATAAGACTTTGTTTCTCCGAGGGCATAGGCCAATTTAGGTTCGTAGTATACACTGAACTTTGGTTTACCGGAGATGTGCTTAATATATCGCACCACTTCAGGAGGGGCGTAATATTGACCTTTACTAGTATGATACCTCGGCATAAAGTCGTGAATCTCAAAAATATTATCCTCTTCTCTAAACTCGGTAATTAATACCGCAGTATTTTTTTTATAACGTTGTTTGATCGTGTAGGAGGGTGCTACCTTAATACTAAAACAGCCACCTATTTCGTCGTCGAGAAGTTTGGCAAAGACAGAGGAAGAGTCAAATTCGGGTAAACAACACCAGTCTATTGAAGCTGTTTTTGAAATAAGTGCTGCACTTCTGCAATTCCCTATAATTCCGTAATCTAAGTTGTCCATAAATGAGAATCCTGTAAAATTTCTTGTTTCATTGCAATTGCGGCTCAATTTGACGAAATTTAGAGAAACAAAAGAGAAAAAAGGTTAAAAACATTGAATTTATGGCCAAAACTATCATAATCTCAAACAGACTACCTGTACAATTGCAAATTGACAACGGTACCATCAATGCTATCCCCAGCGTAGGCGGATTGGCTACCGGTATGAAGTCTGTTCATTCCGATGGGCAAAGCCTGTGGATCGGGTGGAGTGGCCTCACCGAAGAGGAGATTCCCGAAGAGTTGGAAGGTGAGATAGATAAGGCACTGGCCAAACACGGTTCTTCCAAGGTGAAACTAACGGCCGCAGAGGTTGATGGCTTTTATTACGGCTTCAGCAATAGAACTATATGGCCTCTTTTTCATTACTTCCTAGAGTATTCAGAGTTTGAACTCTCCAGCTGGAATACCTACAGGGAAGTAAATCAAAAATTTGCCGATGCCATTTTAAAGGAAGCTTCGGAAGATGATATCATTTGGGTTCACGACTATCAATTGATGTTGGTCCCTCAAATGGTACGTGAAAAAAGACCCGATATTTCCATTGGTTTCTTTCTCCATATCCCCTTTCCCTCCTACGAAATCTTCAGAACACTTCCCTGGAGAGAAGAAGTTCTTTTGGGACTTTTGGGATCAGACCTCATTGGTTTTCACACTTACGATTACGAAAGACATTTTTTAAGTTCCATCAGGCGTATCCTGGGCCTTGAGGTGAGCTTTAACGATATCTATCTTGAAAGTCGGATCATCAAGGTTGATTCCTTTCCTATGGGGATCGACTATGCCAAATTTCACAATGCGGCCAAAGAGCATGAAGCATTACCAAAAAATAAGCAATCGGATCTACAGCGCAGGCTCAACACCCATAAGGAATCAACTCCTGATGCTAAATTTCTGTTGTCCATTGATCGATTGGATTACTCCAAAGGAATCGCAAAGCGTCTGAATGCATATGAATACTTCCTGAATAAATATCCGCAATACAAGGAAAAGGTGCGATTAATCATCCTGGCCGTTCCCTCGAGAAGTAATGTTCCCCAATACCAATTGCTCAAAAGGGAAATTGACGAGCTGGTAGGTCGGATCAACGGGGAGCTGGCAACTGTAAGCTGGACCCCGATCTGGTACTTTTACCGCTCTTTGCCTTTTGATAATCTTATCGATTTGTATACCTCGAGTGATATTGCATGGCTCACCCCTATCCGCGACGGGATGAACCTGGTGGCCAAAGAGTATATCGCCACCAGAACAGATAAAACCGGAGTGCTCATATTAAGTGAAATGGCGGGTTCTGCCAACGAGATGAATGAGTCTTTACTCATCAACCCCAATAACTTTGAACAGATCGCAGACACCATCCACCGGGCCATACAGATGCCTGAGAAAGAGCAAAAAGACAGGAATAGCGTGCTGCAAAAAAGACTGGAACGCTACAATGTTGAGAAATGGGCCAATGATTTTATGCGCTCCCTTACCGAACAAAGAGATAAAGATCCAACCTATGTGGCCCAACGGTTATCCGTTGATCTGACGAACACCCTGATCAGGGAATATCAAGAAGCTGCACACCGACTCCTATTTTTAGATTATGATGGTACCCTGGCAGGATTCCACAACGATCCTCAGAAGGCATCCCCAGATGCCGACCTATATAAATTGCTGGATGAGATGAACGCTCTGCCCAATACCGATGTATTCCTTATCAGCGGGCGGGACAAGGAGACCTTTGGGAAGTGGTTCTTAAAAAAGAAATACAATATGATCGTTGAGCACGGTGTATGGCTTTCGGAGGGTGGAAACGACTTTACTATGCTCGAGAATGTGAAAAAGGACTGGATGGAAAAGATTCTCCCCGTCCTGGAATCTTTTGTTGACCGTACCCCGGGAAGTTTTATCGAAGAGAAAAATTACTCTCTCGCCTGGCATTATCGCAATACAGATCCTGATTTCGGACAAAAACGAGCCTCTGAACTCAACACGGTGTTGCGAAGCCTTATTGCCAACGATGACCTCAGCGTGCTGAATGGCAACAAGGTGATGGAAATTAAAAGCAGTAATGTAAATAAGGGAAGAGCTGCAATGCGTATTTTTACGAGGAAGGATTACGACTTTGTCTTTGCGATAGGTGACGACTGGACCGATGAGTTTATGTTCCAGGAATTGCCTGAGAACGCAGTTACGGTGAAAGTCGGCCGACAAAAAACTCAAGCTAAGTTTTATCTAGATAGTATTAAAAATGTACGCGATCTCTTATCCCGATTTACCAAAAAATAAGTCGAGTCAGCTTATTCTGCTCATCTTCCTCATCTTAAGTTTAGCTACGACATCCGTCCTGGCGCAGGCCAATACGGAAGTCTTTCTCCTCACCCTTAAGAAGACAGGGGATAATATTCAACTGGGACCCCCGAAAAACATCTCAAATAATCCGGGCTATGACAACCAGCCCTCCTTCTATAACGACAATCTGCTGCTTTTCTCATCAACGCGTAACGGACAAACTGATATTGCTGCTTATGCTGCAAATAAAGACAGTGTGATTT
>JABDQM010000088.1 GCA_013042315.1 Flavobacteriaceae bacterium
AAATAAAGAAAAGTGACGGAACACTCCTCGTCCTTGAAGTTCAATCTCATATCGGCGAGAACAGTGTGCGTTCGATCTCAATGGATTCTACCGATGGTTTAAGTAGAGGTGTTGAAGTTGTAGCTACCGGGAAAGCCATTCAGATGCCTGTAGGAGAAGATATCTATGGCCGATTGTTTAATGTGATCGGGGATGCCATTGATGGATTGGGAGACCTTCCCAAGGAAGGAAAAAATGGCCTGCCTATTCACAGGGAAGCTCCTAAGTTTGAAGATCTGTCAACTTCTACTGAGGTTCTCTTTACCGGGATTAAGGTAATCGACCTGATTGAGCCTTATGCCAAAGGAGGAAAGATCGGTTTGTTTGGAGGTGCAGGAGTTGGTAAGACCGTACTTATTCAGGAATTGATTAACAACATTGCTAAAGGACACGGTGGTTTATCCGTGTTTGCAGGAGTAGGGGAAAGAACCAGGGAAGGAAATGACCTTCTCAGGGAAATGCTGGAATCAGGAATTATAAAATACGGAGACGACTTCCTTCATTCTATGGAAGAAGGCGGCTGGGACCTTTCCAAGGTCGATAAAAAAGCCATGAAAGAGTCCAAGGCGACATTCGTTTTCGGACAGATGAACGAACCCCCGGGAGCACGTGCGCGTGTAGCCCTATCGGGACTTACCATTGCAGAATATTTCCGTGATGGTGCAGGTGATGGCCAGGGGAAAGACGTTCTCTTTTTCGTAGATAATATCTTCCGCTTTACTCAGGCGGGATCAGAGGTATCGGCCCTTCTTGGACGTATGCCTTCAGCGGTGGGATATCAGCCTACCCTGGCTACTGAGATGGGAGCCATGCAGGAACGAATTACTTCAACCAAAAGAGGATCTATTACCTCAGTACAGGCGGTATACGTGCCTGCGGATGATTTAACTGACCCGGCCCCGGCAACAACCTTTGCTCACCTTGATGCAACAACTGTACTTTCTCGTAAAATTGCTGAGCTAGGGATTTATCCTGCAGTGGATCCACTGGATTCCACTTCTCGAATCCTTACTGCCGAAATCCTCGGGAAAGAGCATTATGCATGTGCGCAGCGAGTTAAGGAGCTATTGCAGAGATACAAGGAACTTCAGGATATCATTGCCATTCTAGGTATGGAAGAACTGTCTGAAGAAGATAAGCTGGCTGTAGGTAGAGCGCGACGTGTACAACGTTTCCTCTCTCAACCCTTTCACGTAGCAGAGCAGTTTACGGGTATCCCTGGGGTGCTAGTAGATATCAAAGAAACCATTAAAGGCTTTAACATGATTATGGATGGCGAACTCGATCACCTTCCGGAATCTGCCTTTAACCTAAAAGGAACTATAGAAGAAGCTATCGAAGCCGGTGAGAAAATGCTGGCAGAAGCTTAGTCGGATAATTTTGCTCCCTTTTATAAGATAGCATAAGAAAGTCAAAAGATGCATTTAGAAATCGTATCACCGGAAGCCACATTGTTTGAAGGAAAGGTCAATTCTGTTACCGTTCCCGGATTGAATGGAGAATTTCAGGTATTGGATAATCACGCTCCTATTGTTTCACTTTTACAGGAAGGACAGGTTAAAATTGGAGGTGAGATCAGTATTTCTGAGGAGCATCAGGCTAAATTCTCTAAAAATTCTGAAGGGAAAATGACCTTGCCCATCAGCAGCGGAACTATGGAGATGAATGACAATAAGGTGATCGTTTTAGTCGACTAAATTCTTTATTAAAAATATATTTTAAAAGCCATGCATTGCATGGCTTTTTTAGTCTTCTATATATTCCAGTATATCCGCTGGCTGACAATCCAAAGCCTTACAAATAGCTTCCAGGGTAGAGAAACGGATCGCCTTAGCCTTCCCGGTTTTTAAGATGGATAAATTGGCGGTTGTTATACCAATGATATCAGCCAATTCGTTGCTTTTCATCTTGCGTTTGGCTAACATCACATCTAAGTTAATTACTATTCCCATCCTTAAATTGTTAGGTCTTGTTCGTGCTGTACAACGTATCCTTTTTTGAAAATAGCCTTGATAAATAATACAAATACACCAAGTAACAAACTAAGCAGCAAATTATAGGCATCATTAAAATTGGACTTTTCCATTATAAAATGGATTATGAAGTAAATAACGGGGCCAATCAATAAATTTAAAATGGCAAAATAGTTGAGTTGTTTTATGGCCTTCTGAGTAAATAACTTCTCCGCTTTAAAAGTCTTTAAAATATTAGAAAGCAGATAAAAGAAGACGGAGAAGAACAACATTGCCAGAGTTATGGTTGTAATAATGTTAGCTTTAAAAAAGCCCTTTATAAACGTTTCAGACAAAAGGGGTAGGGCTATCTGAAATTGATTATCTACAATTTCAAAATTACCTATTGCTAAGGAGATTAATATAAAAGTGATTAATGCAATGCTTCCTATCGCTGCTATTCTACTTAAATAAAATAAGTAATAGGACAATGACTGTGGACCGAACATATTCATAATATATAGGATATTAAATGGTGAGATCATTTTCATTCTTTAACTCATATCCATCTTTCATCAGTTTTGCAATAATCAAAAGAAACATTGCAATTCCTAAAAGCGGTATTCTAAATCTTATTTGTTCGCCTAGAGCAACTCCAATTTTGTAAGGGTGCAAATCTTCATGTAAGACTGAGGTCGAAATAAAATTTATAAATCCCACTACAAACTTCAGTAGGGAATAGTATACTAGTGCCCGGCCAATTTTGAAAAAAGCCTTTCCGTTTTCCTTACTAAACAAAACTTTTTCTGAGATTCTCTTTAGCACCTTGATAAATTTGAGGAAGTGAATAAGAATATAAATTGCGAGTACAGAATTGAGAAATGCAATTGTAATATCTAGATTGGAATCTATTTTGAGTTGATCAACAAAAACTAAATCATGCGCAGACCTTGCTATCACTGATAAGTATTCAAAAAGATGAACACCTACACTCAGTATAAAGAGAATAAAAATTGCGTATAGGATATTAAAGAGAGTTTTCATATTAATTATTGTTTAACAATAACAAATATAAAAAAATTATTGATAAACAATAATAAAATACTTTATTTCGATAAATTATTTTGTTGATAGAGAAATAAGGTTCCATTCACGACCCCCGGAAATATAGTTCTTAACTACCTTAAATCCGACGGCAAGATGGGCTTCCAGAGAACGGGTATTCCGGCCGTCAACTTCCGTGATTATTGAATCACAAAATGAGCTTGTCTCCTCTTTCATCTTCAGGTATAGTCCCCTGAAAACCCCTTTTCCAC
>JABDQM010000362.1 GCA_013042315.1 Flavobacteriaceae bacterium
ACAAAATCATTCATTAAATTTGACTTCATGAGACAAAACTCTGCAAAGATTCTATTCTCTTTTATCTTACTCGGACTATTTCTGGGAGTAAAGGGATTGAGTTATCACGCATTGTCTCATGATGACACAGGGGATAACATAAGTTGTGAAATTTGTGAGTTTGCACTTCTCAATGAAACAATCACCTATGATTTGGCAGGGCAAACTGACTTTCCTGCCCCCTTAGTGCAAATTCCGATACGACAGAGTTCTTTCACCTTATCTGAGGTAAACTTCGAAGTCCCTTTTTATCAAATCCTGTTTGGCAGGCCTCCCCCAACTTACCTGGTATAATTTACCATCGAGACCAATTCTCTCAGGCACTCTTTCTCTCTGAGACCCATTAATTTATATTTCTTTCAATGATTTTAAGACACTTGTATATAGTGATCCTTCTACTTATACCTGCATTAGGTATAGGTCAACAGTGCAACAATACGCTGTCTGGAAAAGTACTTGACTTTCACAATAAAGGTCCGCTTGCCGGAGCTACCTTGTTTATTCCGGAATTAGACGTTTCAGCGATTACGGATTTTGATGGGAATTACGAATTAAAGAATCTCTGTGAAGGGGAATACGAACTGGAGATCATGCATCCTGAATGCAGAACTGTGTTTTATACAATTCGTATGTCGGCAAATACGGAGAAAGACTTTTTCTTAGAACATCATCTGGAGCAACTGGAAGAGGTTCAGGTAGTGGGAGGAGCTATTTCAAAAAAGACCAATTCTGGTCTGGAACAGCGCCTGGCATCTGAAGCTTTGGTGCGATACAGTGGTGCCAGTCTGGGGGAGGCATTAAATGAGCTCAGTGGTGTTTCCAGTATCAGTACAGGGGCTACAATTGTTAAGCCGGTGATCCACGGGTTAAACGGAAGTAGGGTACTGGTTCTGAATGACGGGGTTCGAATGCAGGATATGGAATGGGGTGATGAACATGCGCCAAATATCGATATCAATTCTGCCAATGCCATTTCGATTGTCAAAGGCGCCGCCGCTCTGCAATACGGAGGCGATGCCATTGGAGGCGTCATCCTTCTCGATCAGGAAACCATGCCCGCGCAGGATACCCTGTACGGAAAGACTGTTATCAATGGGATATCTAATGGAAGAGGGGGAAGTATATCCTCAGAATTGTCTAAAGTCTTTAAAGATCAGTGGTTCCTAAAAGCCCAGGGTTCCTATAAACGTCTTGGAGATCAGGAGGCTCCTGACTATATCTTATCTAATACAGGAATCGAAGAATCAGGAGTGTCCTTGCAATTTGGTAAAAAGACCTTTAACTGGGGTATTCAAGGCCGTTTCTCTTATTATGACGCTGAAATAGCGATTCTCAGAGCTTCCCATATCGGTAATATCGATGACCTTATTCGAAGTATAAACAGCGGGATTCCAGAGATCATACGGCCTTTTACTTATGATCTGCAGAATCCAAGACAGAAGGTGACCCACTATCTGGGAAAAATTGCGCTCTACAAAAGATTTGAGGGATTAGGGAAGTGGAGTCTTCAATACGATTTTCAGGATAACCGAAGATTGGAATACGACGTGAGGCGCGGAGAGCTCAATGACCAGGCTTCTCTAGACCTTCAGCTTACCACGCACACGCTGAGTACAGATTTTAAGTGGGATGCTGATGACAAGCTTGAAATGCAATTCGGTTTGATGGGGCGATACCAGGAAAATTTTCCGAATCCGGCCACGGGTGTCAGAAGGCTGATCCCTGATTACGAGAAGATAGATCTGGGTGTTTACGGCACGGCAGAATACCGACTAAATAATAACTGGGAGATCGACGGAGGAATTCGATACGACTATTCTCAGATTGATGCTCTTAAGTTTTATCAGACAAGCCGGTGGGAGGAAAGGGGCTACGATCAGGAATTTAATGACATAATTGTCGAAGATCTGGGCTCGCAGTTGTTGACTAATCCCGTACTCGATTTCAACAATATTTCGGTTACCTCAGGGGTGAAGTATTCCAAGGATAACAATACCTTTTTCAGATTTAACTATTCTCTCTCACAAAGAGCACCAAATCCTTCTGAACTTTTTAGTGACGGACTTCATCACTCCGCTGCACGAATAGAACTCGGCGACCTCCGAATAAACAGTGAAACGTCAAATAAATTCTCCCTGTCTTTCGAGAAACAATATGCCGACTGGGGTATCACAATTGAACCCTATGCCAACTTCCTGGCAGATTTTATCCTGCTTGAACCTACGGGAGTTGAGTTTACCATCAGGGGGGCGTTCCCGGTATGGACCTATAGACAAACAGACAGTCGATTATTGGGCTTGGATATTTCCGGTTATAAAAACTGGAACGAGCGCTGGACAACCGAACATCAGTTTTCAATAGTCAAGGGGACAGATGTAGAGAATGATATTGCACTGATCAATGTTCCCTCGGCAAATTTCAGGAACAGGATCCGATTTTCGAAAAAGGAGTGGAAGGGATTAGAAGTTTCCCTGATGAGTAATCTCGTCTTTAGGCAAAATGAAACACCCGCGAATTTTGTGGTTTTTTCACCTGAACAACAGCAAGACGTTCTCCTGGAAATCAATAGTCCGCCAGATGCGTATCACTTATTGGGATTTACCTCAAAAATGGATTTTCCTCTCGGCGGTGCTCGTGTCTTAACCACCTCATTAAACGTAAACAATATTTTAAATACTACTTATAGGGACTATCTCGACAGGCAAAGATATTTTGCCGACGGGATGGGAAGAAACATTTTATTACAGCTAATTATTAACTATTAAAGACAATTAAAACTATGAAAACAGTAAAGATTTTTACCCTTTTAATACTTGGCGGAACACTCTTGACCTCCTGTTCGGATGATGATCCAGCTCCTGAACCCATCAACGAAGAAGAGATCATCACCACCCTAACAGTTACTTTAACCCCAGCCGGTGGAGGGACCACAGTAACATTACAGAGTCAGGACTTAGATGGGGACGGCCCTGATGCTCCTGTTGTTACGGTTTCAGGAGATCTTGTTGCCGGAACTACATATAACGGCGGCATAGTTATACTGAACGAAACGGAGACCCCTGCGGAAGATATTACCGTAGAGGTAGAGGCAGAGGATGATGAGCATCAATTCTTTTACACTGTAGGTGGCGGTCTTGACGTTACTACTGAGTACGCCAATTTTGACGGTAACGGTAATCCCCTGGGTACAGAATTTACCTTGACCTCCGGGGCCGCGAGTGCCGGAACACTAGCGTTCACTTTGCGTCACGAACCTACAAAGCCCAATACCGGCTTGGCTGATGCAGGTGGTGAGACTGATCTCGCAGTAACTTTTAATGTTACGATTCAGTAAGGATTAGCCAATGTATTGCTCCTGACAGAGATCAGGAAGTTATAGAATTAACCCTCCATTTGTCCGTGGCTCTTCAGGCCTGGGCATCCCGGAGGGTTTTTAATTATAGGGTTTATACCTAAAATTTTAAGTGTTTTGCACTTAGAGTTCTTCAGTGAAAAGCTATGTGCGTTAGGCAGGAACTGACTGCTCCTTTAGAATATGGGCCATGATCGTCTTGGCGTGAACCCTTGAATTTTCAATAAACCATTTATGGGTTTCCATCCCACCGCAAATTACCCCCGCCAAATACAATCCTTCAACGTTGGTCTCCATGGTTTCCGAGTCGTAATCAGGGAGTCTTTTCTTGTCTTGAGACAAGTCGATACCCATGTTTTCAAGAAACTTAAAATTGGGCCTATAACCGGTAAGGGCCAGAACAAAGTCGTTTTCAATGCTCTCTAAGCCATCCTGGGTTTTCAGTACAATTTCTTTCTCTTTTACCTCAGAAACAGTGGTATTGAAGTAAGCTTTAATGCTTCCTTCTTCAATTCGGTTAATAATGTCGGGTCTTACCCAGTATTTAACTCTTTGACCAACTTCGGGACCTCTAATGATCATGGTAACATCAGCACCTTTTCTCCAGCATTCAAGAGCAGCATCAACAGCAGAATTACTAGCTCCTACCACAGCTAACTTCTGACTGGCATAAAAATGCGGGTCCTTGTAGTAGTGTGACACCTTGGGTAATTCTTCTCCTGGAACGTCGAGTTTGTTGGGCATATCATAAAAGCCAGTGGCTATGATCACATATCTCGATTCGTAGGTTTCTTTTTCCGTCTCTGTCTGAAATCGTTCACCAATTTTTTTTACTGAGTTCACTTTTTCAAAGAGATGGATGTTCAGCTTATTTGAAGTGACAATCCTTCTGTAATATTCCAGAGCTTCATTTCTCTTAGGTTTCGCTTCCTTACTGATAAAAGGGATCTCGTCAATCTCCAGTTTTTCAGAGGAAGAAAAAAACTGCATATTCACCGGATAGTTAAAAAGGGAATTCACAATGGGACCTTTTTCGATAATAAGATAAGAAAGCCCTTTTTTCTTGGCTTCAAGTCCACAGGCTATCCCAATAGGCCCACCCCCGACAATAATTAAGTCAAATTCTTTCTTCATATACCTCACTTAGTAGTGTAATTGTTCAAAACATTACAAAGCTAGGCATAATCTTATTAAAACACCTAAGCTACAGTGTAGGGGTAAACCTGACAATTATCATTCTTTTCCGGTATTTTGAATCGGATATTTAGGAAATAATACTAAAACAATTCATCATGACTATTTCCATAGATATACCCATCTCAACGGTTATGACTAAGAACATAATTTCCGTCGACGTAAAGGATGGTCTAGAAAGAGCAGAGCATTTATTCAAGAAACACAACATCCGGCACATGCCTGTGACGCAGGACAAAAAGATCGTAGGGATGCTCAGTATGAACGACTTGCTTCGTTTGAGCTTTGCAGATGGAGCTTTTAGAGAAGAAGACAATATTAAATCGGAGATCTATGAGATGTTTACCATCCATCAGCTTATGGTGCGTACCCCCGAATCGATTAGCTCGAAAGAAACGGTTAGAGATGCCACAGCCTTATTGGTAAAGCGCAAGTATCATTCACTACCTGTAGTAGATGATGGCGAGGTAGTAGGAATTGTCACCACTACCGACTTGTTGAAATATTATCTGTCCATGTTTTAGGAAAGGTCAGAAGATGCTAATTCTGCGATCATCTTGGCTGGGTTCTCTGATTTAAACACAGAACTTCCTGCGACCAGCACGTCTGCACCAGCTTCTATGAGTTTTGATGCATTCGCCGAGCTTACTCCACCGTCTATCTCAATTAGAGCAGTAGCATTTTGCTCCTTAATCATCCCCCGGAGTTTTTTAACCTTTTTATAGGTTTGAGGGATAAAGGATTGTCCTCCAAATCCAGGGTTCACACTCATGACCAGCACAAGATCCAGATCTGTAAGTACATTTTCAAGTAAGGAGACTTCTGTATGAGGATTTAGGGCAACACCTGCCTTCATTCCTGTTGCCTTAATGGCCTGTATAGTCCGATGCAGATGTGTGCAAGCCTCGTAATGAACAGTAAGCATATACACCCCCAGATCGGCAAATGTTTGTATATATCGGTCAGGGTCTACGATCATTAGATGAGTGTCAAGAGGTTTTGTGGCGTATTTGGCGATGGTCTTGATCACAGGCATTCCATAGGAAATATTTGGGACGAAAAGTCCGTCCATGATATCGAGGTGATGCCACGCAGCTTCACTCTCATTCACCATTTCCACATCTTTCTGAAGGTTGCCAAAGTCTGCTGCAAGCAGGGAGGGAGCTATTTTTACGCGATTCATGGGTCAGCAGATTTAATATTTGTAAAAGTAATCAAACCTCTTTTATTCAGAGATAGGGTCTGGCCCTTTTCTGAAGGGGATATTACTCAGATCGGTTTCAGCAGCAATATAACCAAAGGAACTCCAGTTTTCTCCTTCAACTATCTTCGTCATTAGCAATAACCCTTCTTTAATTTTCTTACTATCCTCTTCTGTGAAATACCAGTTTGCCAGCCCATAAGCCACTGCATCTGACGCTGCCGATGCTTCCCCTTCCGGCAAAAGGTCTTTTTCTGTAATCAATCCTTTGTAAAATAGACACAGATTATGGTAGCTGCTATTTTCTATGACTTTGAGCTCTGGAGTGATTGGTAGCAAGAGACTATCTGCTGCCGAATAATTTTTCAATTTTCTTTGGATCATGTAAAGCCAGTGCGTGCTCGATACAAGATTATCGGGATTTTCTCCACTTTCCTTACAATTGAGGTACGCCCTATAGGCATTGTCATAATCCTGTTTCAGATAGTACGCAAGTCCGAGATGATACCAGATATTTCCATGTAAGGTGCTAACGGGAATATTCATGGCATTGGGTATTCCATCAGGTTCAATCTCGTTCGCTGTCCCTTTTATCAGTTGAGCACCCTGTTCAAGGTCGGCAATAGCTTTGTCAAACTGCCGTAGTGAAATATATCTGTGCCCCCGATGCCGGTACAAACGGGCATCTTCCGGAAACCTTTGGATCCCGCTTGTAAAAATCGCTATGGCATCTTCGTAATTGCCCAGGTATGCTGTTCTACGGCCATACCAGATCAGCAGGTCTACATCCGTGGTGTCGTTCAAATATGCGCTTCTCGCTTCCTGATAATCCTGAAGTGCTTTGCCGCTCGCCTTGTTCCGCTCATAAACTCTTCCCAGGGGAGTGGTGAAGGGTTGAGGTGTTTCCGGGACGTGAGAATTTTTTAGGTTGCAGGAAGATAGGATGAGAACAGATAAAATTGCACTTCTCCTGATAGTTCGTTTAGATACTAAGGTGGAAACTGCCATTCACAAGGTTTTTAGGTTGGAATTGGACTGAAATGAAAAACTCCGGTAATCAGCCGGAGTTTATTCATCAATCAAAAAACGAACAGTCATGATACACTGTTGTTATCTTATGCAAATTACACTAAAATCTCCAGTTTTCCAATTTATGGACCGGACATCCGTGCTCTTGCAGCTGGGGTAATTACCCCAGATAGGTCTTAAGGATCTTACTTCTTGAGGTGTGTTTCAACCTTCTAATTGCCTTTTCTTTTATTTGTCTTACGCGTTCCCTGGTGAGGTCAAAAGTCTCTCCAATTTCCTCAAGGGTCATGGAGTGCTGTCCTGCAAGACCAAAGTAGAGTCGGATCACATCAGCTTCCCTTGGTGTAAGGGTTTCCAATGCTCTTTCTATTTCGGTTCTCAGAGATTCGTGCAATAAATCTTTATCCGGATTTGGTGATTCTCCGCTTCGCAATACGTCGTAGAGGTTTGAATCTTCTCCGTCAATCAGTGGAGCATCCATAGAGACGTGCCGTCCTGAATTCTTAAGAGACTGCTTCACATCTTCTACGGTCATATCCAATTCCTTGGCAATTTCTTCAGCAGAAGGCATCCTTTCGTGTGCTTGCTCAAGAAAAGCGAAGGTTTTGTTGATTTTATTGATCGAGCCTATCTTATTTAATGGCAAACGCACAATACGTGATTGTTCTGCCAATGCTTGAAGAATCGATTGGCGAATCCACCATACGGCGTAAGAAATAAACTTAAATCCTCGGGTTTCATCGAATCGTTGTGCAGCTTTGATCAGACCAAGGTTTCCCTCGTTGATCAAATCAGGAAGCGTAAGCCCCTGGTTCTGGTATTGTTTTGCCACAGAAACGACAAATCTTAGGTTTGCCTTAGTTAACTTTTCAAGGGCGGTTTGATCCCCGGCCTTAATGCGCTGTGCCAATTCCACTTCTTCATCAGCTGTAATCAGGTCTACCTTGCCTATTTCCTGTAGATATTTGTCAAGAGAGGCCGTTTCACGGTTCGTTACCTGTTTTGTAATCTTTAACTGTCTCATCTGTTAGGTTCCTTTCAATTTAGGGTTAAAGCATGTACTGCATATACTTATACGTATAAATAGAGAGAATGTTACAATTAGGTTTAGAAATTTTCAATAAAATGTTAAATAAATCAAAAAACCCCGACGAAATGCCGGGGTTTGAGCTATAAATTAAAGAATCTTAGTCTCTTCGTTGTCTCGAGGGCCTTCTTTGTCCCCGGTCATTTCTGTCACCTCGATCTCTTCTATCGTTTCTTGGCGGTCTCTCCTTGTAACCTTCTGGCTTAGGAAGAAGTGCTTTTCTGGAAACTTTGTCTTTTTTCGTACGAGAATCGATACCTAAGTATTTAATATCGAATTCATCGCCCATATTGACCACATCAGAAACATTTTCTGTACGTTCCCATGCCAGTTCTGACACGTGCAATAAGACTTCATTGCCAGGAGCTTCCTTATATTCTACCACTGCTCCGAAATCGAGCATCTTGATTACCTTAACCTCGTAGACACTTCCCACTTCAGGTTTAAAGGTGATAGAATCAATTTTAGCCAAAACAGCATCAATTCCTGCCTGGTCTGTTCCTAGGATCTCAACCAAACCTTCTTCTGTCACCGGATCTTCGTTGATCACGATGGTGGTATTGGTAGTTTTCTGAAGTTCCTGAATCACTTTTCCACCAGGTCCGATCAACGCACCGATGTACTCTCCCGGAATAGTTGCAGTAACCATTTTTGGGGCATGAGGTTTAACATCGCTGTTTGGAGCGGTAATGGTGTCGGTCAATTTCGAAAGGATATGTAATCTTCCGTCGCGGGCTTGTTTCAGGGCTTTAACAAGGATCTCATATGACAATCCTTTTACCTTAATGTCCATCTGACAGGCAGTGATACCATCAGCAGTTCCCGTAACTTTAAAGTCCATATCTCCCAGGTGATCTTCATCTCCCAAGATATCCGATAGTACGGCGTATTTTCCGGTTTCCGTATCTGTGATCAAGCCCATGGCGATCCCTGATACTGGTTTTTTCAACTGTACACCGGCATCCATAAGGGCCATAGTTCCTGAACAAACCGTCGCCATAGAAGACGAACCGTTACTCTCCAGTACTTCTGAAACCACACGTACTGTATAAGGACAATCAGCGGGGATCATTCTTTTTAACGCGCGTTGTGCCAGGTTACCGTGTCCTACTTCTCTTCTTGAAGTCCCTCTGATGGGCCTTGCTTCTCCTGTAGAGAATGGAGGGAAGTTGTAGTGCAGGTAAAATGTCTCTTCTCCTTCGTAGGAAGGCATATCAATTTGATTAGCTTCTCTTGACGTTCCCAGGGTTACCGTAGCTAATGCCTGAGTCTCACCTCTTGTAAAGATTGCCGAACCGTGCGTAGAGGGAAGGTAATTCACTTCACACCAGATAGGTCTGATTTCGTCTGTTTTTCTTCCGTCTAATCGGAGCCCTTCGTTTAATGTGAGGTCTCTGACAGCTGCTTTTTCGGCTTTGTAATAGTATTTTTTGATCATATCACCTTTTTCCTCTTGTTCTTCCTCGGAAAAGGATGATTTTATCTCTTCTTTAATTTCTGAGAATGCAGTACTGCGTTCGTGTTTAGAAGAACCTGCTTTGGCGATGGCGTATACTTTGTCATAAGCCATGTCATGGATTTTCTTGGCCAGAGCTTCATCTTCGTCTTCCTGATCGTATTCCCTCACTTCTTTCCTGCCAAAAGCATCGGCAAGTCGCTTCTGAGCTGCAACCTGATCTTTTATCGCCTCATGGGCAAATTTTATGGCCTCTACCATTTCCTCTTCAGAAATTTCTCCCATTTCTCCTTCAACCATCATCACAGAATCTTCTGAAGCCCCGATGACCATTTCCAGGTCGGATTCTTCGAGCTGTGCTCTGGTGGGGTTGATGATAAATTTACCATCGACTCTTCCTACGCGTACTTCTGAAATAGCACATTCAAAAGGGAAGTCGGATAACTGAATCGCGGCCGAAGCTGCCAGACCAGCCATAGCGTCGGGCATAACATCATCGTCATGCGACATCAGCTGGATCATTACTTGTGTTTCGGCATGGTAATCCTTGGGAAACAAAGGTCTTAATACCCGGTCTACCAAACGCATGGTGAGTACCTCTCCATCACTGGGACGAGCTTCTCTTTTGAAAAAGCCGCCTGGATATCGTCCTGAGGCTGCAAATTTTTCTCGATAATCAACGGTAAGGGGTAGGAAGTCTACATCGGATGCCTTGTAATTAGATACTACAGTGCACAGTAGCATGCATTTTCCTGATTGAACAACAACAGAACCGTGTGCCTGTTTTGCGAGTTTTCCGGTTTCGATAGAAATTTCCCTACCGTCACCGAGGTCAATGACCTCTTTAAATGTCTTTGGAATCATAGTTTTTAGTTAAACCTGTAAATACAGGAATGTTAAACAAAGGTCTCTGCCGCCCTCATGGCCGGCCGAAGTTGTGTTGTTGTGTTGTGGACCAATGAAAAACCTAGTGTAAGCTTTTTAATGTTGCCCTTTTCAGGGACTTTAAAATGAAAAAATGGGGAAGCATAACTTCCCCATTTTCATTATTTTCTGATATTCAGATCTTTGATCAATTCGCGATATTTTGCAATATCTTTCTTTTTTAGGTAATCGAGTAGGCTTCTTCTTTTTCCTACTAAACGAACCAAAGATCTTTCTGTATTAAAATCTTTTTGGTTGTTCTTTAAATGACCGGTAAGGTGATTAATTCTGTGGGTGAATAAGGCGATCTGAGCCTCTGTTGCCCCGGTGTTGTTTTCATCCCCACCGTACTTTTTGAAGATGTCTTTCTTCACTTCTTTGGTTAAATACATGCCAATATTTTATTTAATGATTTTTATGTATCTGATTGATTTTCAATCGAGGCGCAAAGATAGTAATTATTTCCCAATACATCCTTTGCCAAACTTTTTTTTGTCAGACGTTAAACCTTTCTTAAAGAATTTGGTCTTAGAAGCGTAATCTTTAAAAACTACATTATGAAAAAGAGGCTCAAAACATTGAACTACGCCGGCCTTGTGATTATGGCAACGGCCTTGTTATTTTCCTGTGACAAGGAGGAGTCTACCCCCTTTGCGGAGGAAGAAACATTTGAAGTCGCTGAACTAAAAGTAAGCGATGAATCGGAAATGATCTCAGAAGAGATCATGAATATTGCCGAAGACGTTTACATGGCTGATGAAGCCCTTGCAACATCAAAATTTTCCTATCATTCTGATTTCCTTCCCGATTGTGTTACCATTACTACAGTAATTACTTCAACTACTAAAGAACGTACAATCGACTTTGGAGAAGGATGTGAATTGCCAAATGGGAATGTGCTCAGTGGAATTATCTTTCTGAGTTATGCCAAGGATATGGAAATGGCCTCAAAAACCTTGAGTCTTTCCCTTGAGAATTTCACTTTTAACAGCGTTGCTATTGAAGGAGCGGCCTCGATCCTCAGAATGAGGGCTAATGAGGAGGGAAACCCACAGTCTGATGCTGATGCGAGTTTTTCAGCAACCTGGCCTAATGGTAATACCGCAAGTTTTAGCGGCGAAAGGACCAGGGAGTGGATAGAAGGTTATGGTACCGGATTCTGGGGAGATAACGTTTATCTGATCAGCGGGAAAGGAACTTTTACCGGTCCGGCAGGTAACGTCTTCGTCAAAGAGACAATTACTCCCTTAAGAAGAGAATTGGCATGCCGATTCATCGTAAGTGGGATATTGAATATCTCCAGAAATGACGCCACAGCAAGCCTCGATTTTGGTGATGGAAGTTGTGACGCTAAAGGAATGCTTACCTACCCCGACGGAACTACAGAGGAGATCTTCCTGAGAAGATTTTTAAACTAAGATCTAAAAAGAAAAAGCCCCGTTAATTCGGGGCTTTTTTTTATCTAACCGGGTTGTTTTGTATCAGATCGAGATAGAGGTTGATCTTCTTCTTGAGTTCGCTTCGATGGACGATAAAATCCAGAAAGCCGTGTTCCTTTACGAATTCAGCAGTTTGGAAATCCTTGGGAAGGTCCTTCCCCGTGGCTTCTTTAACCACCCTTGGACCGGCAAAACCGATCAATGCACCTGGCTCAGAAATATTGATATCCCCTAACATCGCATAGGAAGCCGTAGTTCCACCTGTTGTAGGATCTGTGCAAAGTGAAACATAAGGAAGTTTAGCTTCTGCCAGTTGTGCGAGTTTAGCAGAGGTCTTAGCTAACTGCATTAATGAGAGGGCCGCTTCCATCATCCGGGCTCCTCCCGATTTGGAAATCATTACAAAGGGCACCTTTTTTTTGATAGCCATATCGATTGCCCTGGCGATCTTTTCACCTACAACACTTCCCATTGAACCCCCGATAAAACTAAAATCCATACAGGCCACTACCATTTCTTTCCCGAGGGACTTCCCTATAGCAGTACGCACTGCATCTTTTAAACCCGTTTTCTTCTGAGCGGCTTTGAGTCGGTCTGCGTATTTCTTGGTGTCTTCAAATTTCAAAGGGTCTTTGGAACCCAGTTTTTGATCGAGTTCGGTGAACTTATTATCATCAAACAAAATTTCGAAGTATTCCTTACTGCCAATCCTAACGTGGTAGTCGTCTTCCGGACTCACGTAAAAATTCTTTGCGAGTTCTTCGTATTCTACGATCTTCCCAGTAGGGGATTTATACCAAAGTCCTTTTGGAGTGTCTTTCTTCTGCTCTGTAGCGGTTTGAATTCCTTTTTCTTTGCGTTTAAACCAAGCCGTCATAGTCACTTCTTTTTAAATCTGAGATTTACCTTAAAGGGTATTTACATTGTTTAGGTCTTCGAAAGCCTTCTTTAGGCGATCGACAAATGTTTTTTCACCTTCGCGAAGCCAAACCCGTGGATCGTAATACTTCTTGTTGGGTTGGTCATCTCCTTCAGGATTTCCGATCTGAGTTTGTAGAAATGCTTCCTTGCTCTTAAAGTAATCCCTGATTCCTTCCATAAAGGCATACTGAAGATCGGTATCTATATTCATCTTGATCACACCGTATCCTATAGCTTCTCTGATTTCTTCTACGGTAGAACCCGATCCCCCGTGAAAAACAAAGTCGATATGATTGTGTTCCACCTTGTATTTTTCAGTGATATATTCCTGAGAATTCTTCAGGATTTTAGGGGTAAGTTTTACATTCCCGGGTTTGTAGACCCCGTGAACATTTCCAAAGGCTGCTGCAACGGTAAATCTGTGGCTTACTTTGGAGAGCTCTTCGTATGCATAGGCAACTTCTTCGGGTTGGGTATACAGTTTAGAATCGTCTACATCAGTATTGTCTACCCCGTCTTCTTCTCCTCCAGTAATCCCCAGTTCTATTTCCAGGGTCATATTCATTTTACTCATCCGAGCGAGATACTCCTTACAAATAGAGATGTTCTCTTCGATGGGTTCCTCAGAGAGGTCGATCATATGAGAGCTGTAAAGTGATTTCCCCGTAGCCTTAAAATGGACTTCACTGGCATCGAGGAGTCCATCGATCCATGGGAGTAATTTTTTAGCACAGTGGTCTGTGTGTAAAATAACAGTGGCGCCATAGGCCTCGGCGAGTTCATGTACGTGTTTGGCGCCGGCAATGGCACCATTGATAGCCGCCTGCTGTCCTTCATTAGACAGCCCTTTCCCTGCATTAAATTGTGACCCTCCGTTAGAAAATTGGATAATAACGGGCGAATTGAGCGCCGCTGCTGTTTCTAGAACAGCATTAACGGTGTTTGATCCGGTGACATTTACCGCGGGTAAGGCAAATCCTTTTTCCTTTGCATACGCGAAGATCTTCTGAACTTCATCCCCAGTTGCAACACCCGGTTTTATATTGTGAGACATAGTTTATAGTTTGATTAATCTGTTAGCCTACTCGGGCAAAAGTAATAAAATAATTAGGTCTAAAAGGGATAATTGATTCCAATTTGGATAACCGCATTGCTAAAGTTATAATCCCTAAACCATCTTTTAGACTGCACTTCCGCGGGATTATAAGTTTTAAATCCGGTATCTACCCGAAACACAAAATAAGTAAAATCGTATCGAAGCCCAAAACCCGTTCCCAGGGCGATATCAGCCAGGGAATCAAATCCGCTAAACGTTTTAGCGGGATCATCTACGTTATCCCAAACATTCCAGATATTGCCTGCATCCGCAAACAAGGCTCCCTTGATATTTCCCAATATCGGAAAACGGTATTCCAGGTTAAAAGCGAGTTTGAGGTTTGCTTCGTTAAAGTCATTGATATCACTTGAGCTTCCCGGGCCAAGGGAATAAGGGAACCAGGCCCGGTTATCGTTGGAGCCTCCCGCGAAATAACTGCGGACAAAGGGGACACTTTCCGAGTTGCCATAAGGTACCGCCACTCCAAAAAAGCTACGGAATGCCAAAACATTCGACCTACTGAGGTCCCAGTGTTTTATAAAGTCGAATTCAGTCTTCACATACTGTGAATAGGAGACGCCAAAAACTTGTAAATTGCCATTGTCGCTCTGGTTAAACGGAAATAAATAAGACAATCCGGAGAGGAGGTTTCCCGCACTTTCAAGGTTTAGCCTGAATTGGTAGAAGCTGTTGTCATTAATCCCGATTTTATTGTTTTTTGTAAAAGTGTAATTACTGGAAAATATAAGGTTGTTTTCCGTCAGTCGGTCTCTGCGTTCTTCAATCCGGCTCACCTCAATAAAATCATCTGTACTGGAACTAATTGTTCCATCTAGAATTGCCTCAGTAAAATCAGTAGTACCTGAAGGAATAGTTAATCTGGGGTCATCGGGAAGGCTTGTTGGTTCATAAAAATCGGTTAGAAGAGGATCAGAGGTATAGATGTCTGCACTTGCAATATTGTTCAATTGATTATAACTACTACCGTACACATTAAAAAAGCGATCGAAATTCACATTTCTTACATACAGAATATTTAATAGTTCAATGGTGTTTTTTCGAAAACTATCAGGTGTCCAACTGTATCCCAAAATAGTATTTAAAGTTTGTTTGTCCAGACCGATGTTCTTCTGAAAACTAGTACCCGCAGAAATATTGGTCTTGGGCAGCATAAAGGTAGGGATGATGCGCTTTGTATTCAGCAGCGGGAACCAAATCCTGGGAAAGGAAAGGTTGATGTCGGCACCCACTTCAGAGAAAAAGTCCTCTGGAAGATTGGTATCACTCAATAGGCCAAAAGTCCCCCTCGCCGAGAGACTTAGTGTTTCGGCACCTCCAAATACGTTTCGGGTAATTAGAGAACTACTAAATCCTATGCCGAGTCGTTGGATATTGGAATGTGTAATATCCAAATTGAGGCCAAGGGAATATTTTTTCCTAGCCGTCAGAAAGATATTCGAAATCAGTTTGGTTTGAGTACTGTCTTCCAGGATCTGAATATTGGGGTATTTAAAAGTATTGAGGTTGGTGACCTGCCGGTAGGTTCTCAACCTGTCAATATCCCTGTACAAACTGTCCTTTTCAAAGAAAATAGCGTCGGTAAGAGCCTTGGGTTTATACCTGAGTTTATCCTTATAATATATGGTGTAATTCTCAAATTCTCTGGATTGCATGGCTTCCGCCTCATCCCCAAATTCATAGTCTGCGTAAATATTGATTTTATCGAAGGTAAAAACTCTGTACTCCGAAGTAGTTATAGCGGTGTCACTTCTTCTCCGAAGGTTTTCAATATTGAGTTCCACATTCATCTGTTGATCGTCCCGTACTTCAGTAGTATCGCGTAGTATATCATAGGTGATGGAACTCTCCTGAAAATTGTATACCCCGGAATTCCGGAATAGTTCGGTGAGCCTCTGTCGTTCCTGATTAAAATCGCTGAGATCGAACTGCTTTTTCTCTTTGATAAAGGAGTTTTCCCTGTTTAAATGATAGAGGGAGTCGATAGCCGGTGAAGCAATATCTTGGGAGAGGGAATCAATATAATAAGGTTTTCCCAGCGTCACCAGAAAGTCCAGAGCCGCCCGTTGCTTTCTTTTTTCTTCTACGATCTCAAAAGTTGTTGAATTGTTGAAGTACCCCTTGCTGCCGTAATAGGAATTCAGTCGCTGAAGTGTTTTCCTCGCCCTCGAAGTGTCGACCACAACAGGAGCTTCTCCAATTTTCTTGAGCCATTCACTGTACCCTTTTACCAGAAATGATTCGCCCAGGGCATCGACTTGCTTTTGGGATAAGAAATTAGCTAATTTTTCTTCTCGTCTGGGTTTTTTATCGAGCCAGGCCTGAAAGGTAGAATCCGGATCCTTTTTAGCCAGATTGTACAGATTGAGTCGCAGAGGATATCCCAATACACGGGTATTGGGTTCCTGGACGATCAGACTTTTAATATCTTCGTCAAGAACCTTTTCTCCATCGACGAGAATTGTATTTTTCGTCAGTAAAAGTTCGTCTTCTCCAACCCTCTTTAACGCATTACAGGAGGAAAGCAGCGCGATAAGCAGGAAGATACCTATTTTAGCAGCGATACCTTTAAGAGGAAAGGGGGTATTCATAAGTATCAAAAATACATTATTTGGATGGTTGGTAAAAGTCAAATAAAGTTTATAAGAAGCTTACAACTAAAAAAATACCGGAAGTTAAACGGGCTGTTTGTGGCCGAGGGAGTTAAGCTGGTGAACGAGTTATTACAAGCTGAGTTGACGTCTGAAGGGGTCTTTACAACGCATCCCGAACTACTTCCTCCCCAGTTCTCCTCTTTTGAAGTGATAGGCGAAGCTGATCTCAAAAGGATGAGTGGGTTAAAGACTCCAAACAAAGTCCTGGCTGTTTTCCGGATTCCTGAAACCACCGAACCGGTTCTGGAGGAATGGACCCTTGCCCTCGACGGGGTAAAAGATCCCGGGAATCTGGGAACGATTATCCGCTTGTGCGATTGGTTTGGAATACCTCAAATCGTGTGTTCAGAGGATACTGTAGATTGCTTTAATCCAAAAGTGCTGCAGGCCACCATGGGATCTATAGCCCGGGTAAAAATCGCTTATACTGCTTTGGAGCCTCTGCTTACAGATTCGGAGCACAGTACATTTGGAGCAGATATGCATGGGGAGAACATCTATGAACTCGAGTTTCCATCAAAGGGAATCCTGGTCATGGGAAATGAAGCTCATGGGATTTCAGATGAAGTGGGCGTGTTGTTAGATAAAAAAGTAAGTATACCTCAGTTTGGTCAAAGCTCTGTTGAAAGTCTCAATGTGGCTACAGCTACGGCTATTTTATTAAACGAACTACGAAGAGAAGGAAGATAAATTACTCAAAGGTAAAGTTCACAAACACGCCACGAGTGCGCAGAGCCTCTATGTTTCCCGTCCAGGGGCTCGATGGATCATTGTCAGGGACAAGTTCATCAGTTATTGCAAAAACTCCTCGAATTGAAGGTGAAAACTTAAAATATTCGGTATAAAAGTCGATCCCAAAACCTAACTCGTAATTAAAGACCTGTTTCTTCATTCTGAAAGTACCGCTGCTGTTGTCATCCAGACTGTCCTCATTACTTCCAAGGTTAAGAGAGCTAGAAAAACCTCCGACGAGAAAGGGTTTCCAGTTTCCTATTCGCTTGGCACTCACTTTTAATAAAAGCGGAAAGTTGATATAAGTCGATTTAACCTCTCTGATGGCATCATTTTCTTCTGAAAAACCCGGAAATCCCAGTGTTCTTGTGCCGTAGTACAAACCGGGTTCAAAACGGAGATCGAGATGCTCGTGAAGCCTTAATTCACCGATTAGTCCCACATTAAATCCTATGGTCTTATTAACCAGAATATCCTGGAGATCGTTTGCGTATTCAAACTTGAAATCATACTGATTAAAACCCAGAAAATAACCCCAATTCAACAAGGCCTTATCTTCATTTTCCAGATTGAGGATGGGCTTTTCATTGAACTGTGCAAAAGCATCAGAACCTAAAACGCAGAGGAACAGTGCCAGTAGAAAGGTGAATCTTCTCATAAAGTTACTTAGAGGCGACGTAAATGGAGGCCACTCCAAATGTTTGGGGCTTGTTCTCCATACCTATAAACCCGATTTTCCCTAAAATATTGTTGAATTCGCGACCGTGCGGAAATACCGAAGCAGAATCGCTCAGATATTGATATGCAGAACGGTCTTTAGAGAAAATTTTTCCAATTACAGGTAGAATGTATTTTGAGTAAAATTTGTAGCCTTGTTTAAACGGCGTTTTTGTTGGAACCGAGGTTTCTAAAACTACCAGAGTACCATTGGGTTTCAGGACTCTGTAGATCTCGCTCAAGCCTTTATCCAGATTTTCAAAGTTACGCACCCCGAAAGCTACCGTGACGGCATCAAAAGTACCGTCTTCAAATTGAAGGTTTTCACTGTCACCAACAACCATTTCAACCTTCCCTTCCAGGTGCTTCTTAACAACCTTTGTTTTGCCTACCTCGAGCATTCCTTTTGAAATATCCAAGCCAACGATCTTAGAAGCTCCTGTTTCAACCAAATTAATAGCCAGGTCTCCGGTTCCAGTGGCAATATCGAGAATATTTTGCGGGGATTTTTGTTTCAGTATCCTCACCACTCTTTTTCGCCATTTGACGTCAATTCCAAAGGATATCACCCTGTTCAAGCCGTCGTATTCACCGGAAATTGCATCAAACATGGAGGTCACCTGCTCCTTCTTACCCTTTGATGAATCTTTGTACGGTGTTACATTCCTCGACATTCTTTCAATTTTTCGGCAAAGATAGTACATCGCAAAGGTTTATCAGACAGCAAAGTGGAGAAGTCTCCTGCGTTTTCAGAAACAGTTCTGTAAATGGAGAGTGTTGAAATAAAAATATGTAATTTTGCGGTGCAAACCATGCAACTCTTCCTTAGGTAAGTGCCGTGGCTTATAGATCAATAAAGAACTTCCTTGACGATCTGTACAATATGATTAAAGACCTTATTTTCTTATGAAGATTATCATTGCAGGAGCCGGTGAAGTGGGGTTCCATTTGGCCAAACTGCTCTCTTATGAATCCCAGGATATCACTCTTATTGATACTAATAAAGATAGTCTGATTTATGCCGACAATCATTTAGATATCAGGGTGTTAAGGGGTGATGCTACTTCGGTATCCATCCTTCAGGAAGCGAGGGTTGAAGGTTCAGACCTCGTAATAGGGGTTACTTCTTCGGAAACGACCAATATCACCCTTTGTATGCTGGCAAAGCAATTGGGGTGTAAAAAGACGATTGCCAGAATCTCAAATACTGAATTTCTCGACCATCGGGAAATGATCAAATTCTCCGAATTGGGCATTGATGAACTCATCTCCCCGGAAGAATTGGCCGCATCTGAGATTCAATTACTCTTGAATCAGTCTGCCTTTCACGACACCTATGAATTTGAAGATGGCGCACTGATCATGGTAGGTGTTGCACTTCCTAAAAGTGCCCCTTTTGTAGGTAAATCGGTAAAGGAGGCTGCTTCTATTTTTCCCGAATTACACTTTATGCCTATTGCTATGCAGCGAAGTGGCACACAATTCACCCTGATCCCCAGGGGAGACTCGGTCTTTAAAGCGGATGATCAGGTCTATTTCGTTACCGATAAGAAAGGTGTGGATGAGTTGTACAAGCTTACGGGTAAGAAAAAAGAGGCCATGAAAAACGTCATGATCCTCGGTGGAAGCAAGGTGGGCTTTAAAGCAGCGCGCGATCTGTGCGGGAAGAAGTTCAACGTAAAACTGATTGAAAAGAACAAAGAAAAAGCATTCGACCTGGCTGATATTCTCCCCAATGCCCTGGTTATCAACGGAGATGGAAGGAATGTAGAGCTGATGGAGGAGGAAAGCCTCGACTCTATGGATGCCTTTATCGCTGTGACGGGGAATTCAGAAACCAATATTATGTCTTGCCTTGTGGCCAAGTCAAAACACATTAAGAAGACCATCGCCCTGGTAGAGAATATGGATTACTTTCAGTTGTCGCAATCTATTGGTATTGACACGCTGATCAACAAAAAACTATTGGCGGCCAATAACATCTTTCGATACGTCAGAAAAGGAGAAGTTGTCGCGCTAACCCGACTGAACAACCTCAATGCGGAAATCCTCGAATTTGAAGTCAAACCTGAATCCAAAATGAACGGGCAGGTTATCCGCGAACTCGACTTCCCCAGGAATGCTATAATCGGCGGGGTTATCAGAGATGGTGTGGGTCTAATTGCCCTTGGCGACTTTAAAATTGCTGCTGGGGACAGGGTTGTGGTCTGTTGCCTTCCACAAGCCATACAGAAAATCGAACGCTTATTCTTGTAAAATGGGCTTCAACGCTAAAATCATCCTGCACCTAATGGGACTTTTGCTCCTCTGTAACGGAGGCTTTATGCTTTTGGCAGCAGTGGTGAGCGGAATATATCAGGACGGGGTAACCCTGGATATAACACTGGCCGCTTTGGTCACCATGATGATTGGGGTCATAGCTATGTTTCTCACAAGGGGACATAAAAAGGAGGTTAAGCGCAAGGAGGGGTATATTATTGTCACTTTCGGCTGGATTATAATGGCGGCCTCAGGTGTCTTGCCGTATTTGTTTTCAGGAGCTATCCCCGATATTACCAATGCTTTTTTTGAGACCATGTCCGGTTATACTACCACCGGGGCCTCTATAATTGATAATATAGAAGTTTTACCAGAGGGAATTCTCTTTTGGAGGAGCCTTACACATTGGATAGGGGGGATGGGTATTATAGTCCTTGCCATAGCCATCTTACCACTTCTTGGAATTGGAGGGATGCAGCTTTTTGCAGCCGAGGCACCTGGTCCCAACGCAGATAAACTGCACCCCAGGATAACAGACACAGCCAAACGCCTCTGGTTGATCTACTTTGGTTATACCCTGGCAGAAACAGTACTCTTAAAACTGGCCGGGATGTCGTTCTTCGATGCGATTAACCACTCCTTGGCTACTTTGTCTACAGGCGGTTTTTCTACCAAAAATGCAAGTCTGGCTTATTGGAATAATCAACCCTTGATTCAATATATCGTCATCTTCTTTATGTTTCTGGCCGGGAGTAATTTTGTACTGAGTTATTTTGTTTTTAAGGGGAAGGTGCAGAAGGTCCTAAGGGATGAAGAATTTAAGTTTTATACAATACTTATGGCCCTCTTTGTTCTTGCAGTAGGGATGGTGATCTATTTTAGAGCCGATGTTCCGGTTTCAGAGTATCACCCGATGGTTTTGGGGGATCTCGAAAGCTCGTTCAGGCATGCCCTGTTCCAGGTAGTGGCTGTCATTACCACAACGGGTTTTGTAACGGCCGACTTTACAGCCTGGACCCCATTTATAACTGTGTTCTTTTTTGGACTGATGTTTATTGGAGGGTCGGCGGGATCAACAGCCGGTGGAATTAAGGTAATGAGGCACATCCTGATTATTAAAAATGGGCTGCTCGAATTCAAAAGGACCTTGCATCCGAATGCCATTATTCCGGTGCGATTTAACCAAAAGACGGTGACAGAACACGTGGTCTATAATGTTATTGGATTCTTCGTCCTCTATATGTTGCTGTTTATTATAGGAGCTCTGGTATTGGGATTTTTGGGTCTCGACTTTGAATCTTCTGTCGGAGGTGCGGCTTCTTCTCTGGGAAATGTAGGTCCTGCATTCGGGAGTCTGAGTCCGTTGAACAACTTTAATAGCCTTCCCGCACTGGGGAAGTGGTGGTGTGGTTTTTTGATGCTCGCTGGCAGGCTCGAACTCTTTACCGTCCTTATTCTGATGACCCCTTACTTCTGGAAGAGAACCTGATCAGGGATTAAAGAACCTTTTTGATTCTGTCAACAGCCTCTTTGATTTCCGCTTCTGAGGCGGCATAAGATATCCTGATACAATCGGGATTACCGAAAGCTTCACCGGTAACCGTGGCCACGTTTGCATGCTCTAGCAAATACATAGCAAAATCGGAAGCATTCTCTATTTTGACACCTCCGAGCTCTTTCCCAAAATAACTCGAAATATCAGGGAAGACATAAAAGGCACCTTCTGGAACATTCAGTTTAAAACCATCAATAGTACCCAGCAAGTTGAGAATAAGATCACGCCTTTCTCTGAATTTGTCGATCATAAATTGAATCTTACTCACTGGAGCTTCCACAGCGGCAATAGTTGCGCGCTGCCCAATAGCGTTTGCTCCACTGGTGATCTGTCCTTGAAACTTAGTACATGCCTTTGCAATCCAATCAGCTGCACCAATATATCCTATTCTCCACCCCGTCATGGCAAAAGCCTTGGATACTCCGTTCACGGTGATAGTGCGGTCGTACATCCCTTCAATGCCGGCAATGCTCGAGTGTTTGCTTCTGAAATTGATATGTTCATAGATCTCATCTGAAACCACAAAGATTCCCGGGTGTTTCTTTAGCACCGCTGCGAGTCCTTTTAATTCATCTTCACTGTAAACCGAACCACTGGGGTTGCAGGGAGAACTAAACCAAAGCATTTTAGTCTTCGGAGTGATCGCGGCTTCTAGTTGCTCCGGCGTCATTTTAAAATCGGTATCAATTGAAGTGGGGACTTCAACCGGCGTCCCTTCAGCAAGTTTAACGATATCGCTGTAACTCACCCAATAAGGAGCGGGTAAGATCACTTCGTCTCCTTTGTTCAGCATCACCATTGCCACATTGGCAAGGGATTGTTTTGCTCCGGTGGAGACCACTATTTGGTTGGGGGCGTAGGTGAGGTTATTATCTCTTTTGAATTTATTCGATATGGCACTTTTAAGATCGGCATATCCGTCTACAGGAGAGTAACTACTGTAATTTTCATCAATTGCCTTTTTGGCGGCTTCTTTAATGAAATCAGGGATATTGAAGTCGGGTTCCCCAAGGCTAAGACCTATGATATCTTTTCCCTCATTTCTGAGTTCCCTGGCTTTGGCAGCCATAGCAAGTGTGGCCGAAGTAGATAATTTATTAATTCTATCGGATAGTGAGTTGCTCATTGTGGCTGTTGTTTATTGGTACTGTAACTTAGGGTTTTTCCCCAGTTCCTTTAAATGTCTGAAGTGCGAAATTATAGCTTTTCTGGTAGTTTTATACTCATTGTACGGCAAATTAAATTCCTTGGCCGTTTCTTTCACAATTTTAGAAATTTTTGTGTAATGAATATGACTGATGTTGGGAAAAATGTGATGTTCCACCTGATGGTTGAGTCCGCCTGTAAACCAGTTGACAATTTTGTTTTTTGTCCCGAAGTTTACTGTGGTAAATAACTGATGGATAGCCCAGGTGTTTTTCATAGACCCATCTTTTTCAGGCAATGGAGTCTCTGCTTCATCCACGACATGGGCGAGCTGAAATACCACACTGAGAATGACACCTGCCACGTAGTGCATGATAAAAAAGCCGAGGAGGATCTTCCACCAGGCAATACTCAGAAAAATCATGGGTAGGACGATCCAAATGGTAACATAGATAGCTTTTGTAGCCAATAAAACACTCCAGTTCAGGAAAGGGTTAGGAAATTTTCCATAGGAGAGTTTCCTTTTGGTATAACGGTACATCTGCATAAAGTCGGTTGTAATAGCCCAATTAAAAGTGAGCAAGCCGTACAGGAATACAGAGTAAAAATGCTGAAATTTATGAAAGCGATGCCATTTGGCGTGTTTTGAAAAACGCAATACCCTTCCGGCTTCCAGGTCTTCATCATGGTTGTGGATATTGGTATAGGTGTGGTGTAAAACGTTGTGCTGTACCTGCCAGTTATAGACATTCCCCGCAAGGATGTAGATACTACTTCCCATGAGTTTGTTGACCCATTTTTTAGTGGAATAAGAACCGTGATTACCATCGTGCATCACATTCATTCCTACGCCGGCCATACCAACACCCATGGTAATGGTCAATAGAAGGTTTGCCCAATTAGGCAAATTTAAAGTGAGGATTAGAAAATAAGGGGCGAGGAAAAGGGCAAACATAACCGCAGTCTTGAGGTGCAATTTCCAGTTCCCAGTCTTTTTTAAATTGTTTTCAGCAAAATAAGCATTAACCCGCTTGTTGAGGGTTCTAAAGAATTTGGCTGAGTCCTTTCTCGAAAATTTGATAGTAGAATTCTCCATAAATAGCATTAAAAGCCGTAAAGATAACGGAAAATGTAACTAAATAATGCCCGCAGAGTCATAAAATTAGACTAAATAATGATTTGATTTGTGGTACTTTTAGCTCAGAAATACTGTTTTATGGACGCTACTTTAATCGATACATATTTCCCCGATCTCACGGATGTACAACGGCAACAATTCAGAAAGTTAGGTGTGTTATACCAAGATTGGAATCAAAAGATCAATGTAGTTTCCAGAAAGGACATAGATGAACT
>JABDQM010000363.1 GCA_013042315.1 Flavobacteriaceae bacterium
CGGTAGCGTATGGAGATGCCATTCGATTCCTTCAAAGCCGATTTGGCTATTTGAAGATCAAGACAGCTAAAAATTTACTCGATGAGAGCAGTAAGGCCGACAATGCTGTCATCGATAAGAAAACCAGCAAAAAGATTGCGGACCGATTTAAGAGTATCCGGAAAAAATATACCGATCAGATCCCCCTTACCAACGCGCTGAACGAAGTAAAAGCTTTTTATACACTCCTGGAGGAGGTCGTAAGCGGATTGGCTCTGGTGGAGCCTTATACCAGGTTTACACAAACTATTACCGAACTCAACGAAGTACAGTTGAGGGAAAGGAAGCACTGGCGCTCAGGGCTTGAGATTACCCATCCTGCTAAAGGTACCGTCTGGACCATACCCGACGAAGTGTCCATCGAGTGGACCACAGAAAACCTTCCTCCTGAAAAAACCATAAAATTTTATTTACTCAGGAATAACACGGTGATTGAAGATCTGGGTATTTTTAAAAACAATTCTCTAGTTGAAGGGATTAAACTCAATAAGACGCTACCTGCAGGAACCAATTACCGGGTGATGGGTATTGAACTATTCCCTGCAGACAAGTTTCATACGGCCAAGTTTGCGACGCCCTTTTTCACTATTGAAAAAAGAGACCCAAATATCCCACCCCCGGCTGAAGAAATTGTTGTAGCTGAAGAGGAGCCCACGCCCGAAATAATAGAAGAGGCTGAGGTAACCAAAGAGCCCGAAGTAGTTATAACTCCCCCTGTGGAAGTAGAACCCCAAGAAACGGAAGTTGTGGTGAAGGAGGAAGAAGCTATTATCGAGAAAGAAAAAGAAGTTGAAGAAAGCCTTGATCCTGCACCTCAGGTCATTGAAGAAGTTGTTGAAGAAAAGAAGGTGGAGAAAAGGACCGATTTTGACGGCCGGTCTATCACCTATGTGAAAGAACTGGAAGTCGACAATAAAATTGTACAGATCAACTTGTGGGACCACGGCCGCCAGGATGGGGATATTGTCTCTATCTATCTCAATGGCTATCCCATTGTTTCAGAATATCATCTTACCTATCAGAAGAAAGGATTCGAACTTAAACTAGACCCCTCCCAGCCTAACGATCTCTTTCTCTATGCACATAACCTCGGTAGATTCCCTCCTAACACCGTCTCCATAGAAATTATCGACGGTAATGATTCGGAGAACATTATCCTGAATTCAGATCTTTCCAGATGTGAAGCGGTGTTAATAAATGTAAAAGAATAAGTTACATTTATTTACTTAAACCTTTAATTTAGTATATATCCTTTCCCTAAGAAGGTATTCAATTCTTTAAAATTTTTCCAATTTCATTCCGGATTACATCGCGGATTATACGTATCTTTTGTGCTAATCAACCTATTAAACCAAAAAGATATGTCGAACATCCAGGTTACTGCAAAATTTAAAATTCATCCCGGGAAGGAAGAAGCATTTAAAACGCTTGCCCAGGCTTGTATGGCCTGTGTAAAGGAAAAGGATACCGGTACGCTGCAATACGACTGGTATTTCAGTGATGACGGAAGTGAGTGCAGGGTAAGGGAAACGTATACCAACTCTAATGCAGTCCTTGCCCATGTGGCCAATTTAGGGCCGTTATTTGGGCAAGTCCTTGAATTATCGGAGTTTACTCCTGAGATCTACGGTGACGCCTCAGACGCCCTTGTAGGGGTCGTAGAGGCTTTTAGTCCTGAGGTCTTTGCTTTATATCAAGGGCTGTAAAACCCATCCCTGTGTTTAAATTCTTTCGAAGATTACGTATGAACTTGATTAATCAAGGGAAAACAGCCAGGTATTTTAAATACGCTATAGGTGAAATTCTGCTTGTAGTTATAGGTATCCTCATTGCCCTGCAGATCAATACGTGGAATGAGGAACGAAAAAACCATCAGCGGGAAATTAAATTGCTTACAGAGCTAAAAACGAACCTTCTCATCAACATAGAGAATTTAGAGAGTGATATTGAAAGTCAGATTAAAAGTGCTGCCATTATAGATTATTTGTTAGAGCATTTAGAAAATAGGAAGCCTTATCATGATTCCCTTCCTTCCTTTTTTTCAGCAGCTGATTATGCCCCTGATGTGGTCTTGAGTGCATCCGCTTTTGAAACCCTTAAATCAACTGGCCTTGAACTTATACAAACGGATAGTTTACGTAGTCAGATTATCAATCTTTTTGAGATTGACTATCCAACATTAATGCAGGAAACGAGGCGTCTGGAAGATCAGCTATGGCCGGCAGTAGTAGTTCCGTTATATCAGAAACACTTCAGACGATCTGATCAGGAACATGCCTATATAAATGATTACAACGCTCTTTTGGAAGACAATGAATTTAAAAATATGCTGAGTTTTAGGGGAAGCCTTAGAAAAAGTTCTACATTCCATAAGCGAAAAGCTATAGAAAGGACAAAAAGTGTACTTGTTTTAATCGACAAGGAACTAGCACAGGAATAAAGATGATTACAACACGTAAATAGAATAAAGTGAGTGGATTCGATATTGTCATGGTGATTGCCATCATCCTTTTTGCCAGGCTGGGAGTCCGTCTGGTCTCCCGGTACATCAGGATGAAAAAAGAAAATAACGGATCGGACAACAAAAAAAAGTAATACACAGATTATGGGAATATTTTGGGATTTATTGCAACAGGATGAGCTCGATGCTCAAAAGAAAAAGGCAGAGAGTGTAGAAGACCGGGTGGCCAGTCTTGAAATGGAACTTGACAAAACCCGGACACTGCTCAAGAAAACACTCGTTGCCCTGGAGAGTCATCTGCAGAGGGATATAGACGGCGATGGAAAAACAGGATAATACTGTTTATTAACTAAAGTACACTTCTGATGATCTCAATTCTCAGGCGACTACGCAAATCTCTTTTGGAACAAAGTCGGACCAGAAAATACCTCATGTATGCCGTGGGCGAAATTTTATTGGTGGTTATAGGAATCCTTATAGCCTTGCAGATCAATAATTGGGCAGTAGATATGGACAACAGAAGGCTTGAAAAGACGTATCTGCAAGCTTTAAAACAGGAAAT
>JABDQM010000369.1 GCA_013042315.1 Flavobacteriaceae bacterium
TATAGTGTTGAAAAAGGAGTGCTCAATTTCAGCGAGAGCTTGAATGCAGATCTTATTGGAATTCCTACCCACGGACGAAAAGGACTTTCACATTTCTTTATGGGAAGTATTGGGGAGGACATCGCGAATCATTCGAAGATTCCAGTAATGACATTTAAAATATAAGACTTAGATCTCTGCTGGTTTTTGATATCCCTATGTGGATAAAATTGCCTGAATTAAGTTGTTTTTCCGGGAGGAATGATGATGTATGAATTAGGACAAAAATGAGGAACCTTTATTGAGGTTTTCCGCCAGATCTCCGATTGTCATCTTCTTTAGAGTATTTAACAGGGTTGTTCTTGTCGGGTTTACGTAGACGTGCAAAGGACAGGGATGATCTGAATTGCACTCGTTTAATCCCAAAACACAAGCCTCAAGACGCTGAGTACCGTCAATGGTTTCAATTACACTGTATACGGGCAAATTTTTGTTTTCTTCTGTTAGATAATATCCACCTTTCGGACCCTTCATGGAGGAAATAATATTATGCTTAGATAATTGTTGCAATAACTTCGCTAAGTAAGCCTTAGGAATCTGAGTTGAAATACTGAGATCCTTCACCATTTTCTTATGGGAATCATCCGTTTGATTGGCCAGATAAAGTACGGCTGTCAGGGCGTATTTTGAAGAATTACTAAGCATAATATTCAGGTTGTAAAATTAAGTAAAAATATTCATAAAAGTATAAAAGGATATGTTTATCCGAAATATGATTTTTATCATGTTTTTTCCTCTCTTCTACTGATAATTTTGTGCATAATTATTAAGTAGAAAACCATGAAATCCAACACAAAGATTTTTTTATTTCTCTTCTCTTTAATTCTTCTCGCTTGTGGGTCTAAAGAAGAGAAGAAAGACGGCTTTAGCCTCGATCGTACTAAAACAGAAAAAGCTGCAGAGGTTGAAAATGTAAGTGACGAATTGCCACCTTCACAAAGAGTAACCCTCGATGAAAAAGGGGTAGGACTTATCAAAGAGATTACCCTCGATCCGGAGATCGATACGGAAATGGCTGCCGAAGGGGAGAAGATATTTATGTCAAACTGTACGGCCTGCCACAAATTAGACAAACGATTTATTGGACCATCGCCCAGGGGGATTATGGAAAGGAGGAGCCCCGAATGGATTATGAACATGATCCTCGATCCTAAACTGATGACCGAACAGGACCGTTGTGCCAAAGATCTGATGGTAGAGTTTAACGGTGCCGCCATGGCCAATCAGAATATGACCGTAGAGCAGACGCGCGCCATTCTAGAATATTTCAGAACCTTATAATTAAACCAAATATGAAAACATTAGCCAATCTGGGCTTTTCTTTCCTCACCGCACTATTCATGATTGTCGCGGTAGGATGTAAGAACGAAGCCAAAAACACAAATTCAAGTAACACAGACAACACAACTACTTCAGAGGCAAAAGAACAGGGTCAGGCCTTTATTGAAGATGATGAATCGCAACCGACAGTGCTGGATATTGCCATAGGATCACCAGATCACTCTACCCTTGTGGCTGCCGTTCAGGCTGCTGATCTGGAAAACGTACTGGTAAATGCAGGGCCATTGATGGTCTTTGCCCCAACCAATGAAGCTTTTGATGCCCTTCCGGCAGGGACGGTTGAAGATCTTTTAAAACCCGAAAATAAAGACGCCTTGGCAAATATCCTGAAACATCATGTTACCCCTGGTAATTACTCTAAGGATTTCCTGAAGAAGTTCAAAAAACTTGGTCAGGCCAACGATCAGAATACAACCGTGGAAGTCAAAGGCGATGATGTCTTTGTAGGCGGCGCAAAAATTATTGCCAGTGTTGAAGCAGGTAATGGAATTGTGCATGTGGTGGACAAAGTGATTTTACCTCCTTCCGAAGAATAATCTAACTAGAAAAATAAATACTAAAACAACTACAATGAAAAAACTAAGATATTCCTTGCTGACATTTTTAGGGTTGGCGCTCGTATTAACCGGATGTAATGACACCGGAAAATCCTCTAATGGGGCTCTGTCATCCAATGCGGCAGAGAAAGTATACGTAGCTCCGGGAGAACAAGACGAGTTCTACGCCTTCCTTTCAGGAGGTTATAGTGGTAACCTTACTGTTTACGGACTTCCTTCAGGGCGTATGTTTAAAGAGATCCCTGTTTTCTCGCAATTTCCTACCTCCGGCTATGGATATTCTGAAGAAACGAAACCTATGTTGAACACATCCTTTGGCTTTGTACCCTGGGATGACCTTCACCATCCGGATATTTCGCAAACTAATGGAGAACTCGATGGCCGGTGGATTTTTGTCAATGGAAACAACACCCCTCGAATTGCCCGTGTTAGCCTAAGTACCTTTGAGACCGAAGAGATCATTGAGATACCCAATAGTGCCGGGAACCACAGTTCCTCCTTTATTACTGAAAACACCGAATATGTTGTAGCTGGAACCCGGTTCTCTGTACCTGTACCGCAGCGAGATATGCCGATTAACGAATACAAAGGGAATTTTAAAGGTGCCTTATCTTTTATAAGTGTAGAGCCCGAAGAAGGTCATTTAAATCTGGAATTTCAGGTGCTGATGCCTGGTTTCAACTACGACCTTTCACATCCCGGACGCGGTAAATCTCACGGATGGTTCTTCTTTTCAACTTATAATACAGAGGAAGCTAATTCCTTACTTGAGGTTATGGCCTCTCAGAATGACAAGGATTTCATTGCCGCTGTTAACTGGAAAAAGATTGAGGAATATGTGAAAAACGGAGGCGGTACCAAAATGC
>JABDQM010000370.1 GCA_013042315.1 Flavobacteriaceae bacterium
CATAGTGTAATAGATCTCAGGTGCTTCCCAGTAATTTCGTTCTTCACTTTGAAACCCGAAAGGGGTGAGCGTTCTATTATAGGCTCCACTTCGGGCTATCCCGGCAGCAAAAAGATCACAATGAGACAGTAAATTTGCCACCATAAATGCCCCATAGCTATGGCCTCCAACCGCAACTCGGTCACGATCTATATAACCCATTGCGTCTACTGCATCAATTGCAGCCTTTGCATTGGCAACCAATTGTTCTCTGAAGGTATCATTGGGTTGCTCTTCTTCTTCCCCGATGATGGGAAAGGCTGCATCGTCTAACACCACGTACCCTTTGGTCACCCAATACACCGGAGAACCCCAGTAGGGATAGGTAAATTCATTCGGGTTTTGAGTATTCTGCGAGGCGCTGTTTTTATCCTTGTACTCTCTGGGATATGCCCATAGAATCATTGGCATTTTTTCTCCTGAATTCTTATCGTACCCAACCGGTAGATACAAGGTGCCATTTAACTCAAGTCCGTCTTCCCGCGTGTAGGTGATCACCTCTTTGTGAACGTCTTCGATACTTTTAAAAGGATTTTCGAAAAAAGTTAATTGAGTGGGGCCTTTTCTTTTCTTGAGATGTTTGA
This sequence comes from Flavobacteriaceae bacterium, assembly GCA_013042315.1. Lineage (GTDB taxonomy): Bacteria > Bacteroidota > Bacteroidia > Flavobacteriales > Flavobacteriaceae > Muriicola. The sequence goes on from JABDQM010000370.1 coordinate 624, forward strand.
AATAATAGTTTGGATAATCACTTTTAGATTCTATACTCACCAGCAATTCATCTTTGCTGACATTGTAATCTCTGAGATCTTCCTTTTTGTCCGTTAATGTTGATTCATAAAGTCGAACAGTTTCAAGCGCCCTCAGATTTAATTGATCTACAAAAGGGAACTGCCCTTTATCTGTGTAGCCATCTCCTAGTAGAAATGCATTGTTTTTATTATCAATAGAGAGAACCCGACTGCCGTTTTTGTTTTGTTTCGTTACAAAATATCCGGGATTGCTATAAGCGTCCTGATAATTGCGATCATAAAGTAGGGCAGGTTGTTTTTCCGGTTTGGAGGGATCAAAAACATAGGTCTTGGTATTCCTCGTATTCCACCAGTAATCTGTAGCAATGGCTACATTCTCTGTGCCCCAGGTAATATTGCTAAATCTATTAATAGTTTTGAGGATGAGGTCTCCTTTTCCGGTGAATGGAGCTTCAAGCACGTAGACAGCATCCCTGAATGGTACTTCAACCTCTGGATCTCCCTCATCTAAGGCCTCCACATACATCAAGGTGGCATCGCGATCTGCACGCCAGCTAATATCTCGCATGCCTTTTCGCTCTGCCATAAATCCCTTAGGAAGATCTTCGATTAATGGAACTTCTAAGAGCGTAGTGACCAGATCCCCATCCTGACTATAAATGGTAGTTGTGGAGGGAAATCGGTAATAAGGAACCAAATAGGAGAAAGGCTTTTCAACGGTCAGGACCATCACATGTGATCCGTCCGGGGAAAAACTAATGTTTCTATACATGGCTGCAGGTTTCCATAAGGAACTGCTTCCATCAAGCGATACCCGGTGTAATTCGGAGAGGGCGAGTTGTTCAAAATTGAATTCGTCTGACGGATTGGTAAGCAGATCCTGATAGGTTCTATTTTGGGCTTTCTTCCCGTCGTTGGTGGAAATAGTAGGGCCTTCAGGAACCGCAGAGGCCTGGTCAATAAGCGCCTGTCTGGAAGCCGGTAACATCTTAACCAAAAGTGCGTCACCACTTTTAAACCAATTGATAACATCCCGGAGATTGGCGTTCACCCTTGCATCTGTGATCTTTTGCACCTTGGCGGTAGGAATGTCCAGAACCCATACTTCCACACCTTCTGGAGTAGTATTGGTAACAGCTACCTTGGTTTCATCCGGGGAAAAACTGAAATTGGCTAATCGAGGGTTTTCGGGAAGTCCCGCGACCTGAATAACCTCCGTACCGGAAGTCGATTTTACTTTGATATTATTGTAATAATTTGTTCGGCTGCCAATATTGGTAACAGGATTTATGCGTAACCCTGCCAGCCGCATCTCAGCTTCAGATAACTCTTGTATGCTTTTATAGGGATCTCTGTAAAGCAATAGCATGTATTCGCCATTCTCTGTTACGCTGACAGATGGCGCTAATGGCGCATTGACCAAATCCAGGATTTCTTTTGAGGGTTTTTGGTAGCTTAATTTTTCCTGTGCCGATGAAATTGTCAAGGCAAAGGCGATGAAGGCAAGTAAGACGTTCTTCGAGAGAGTATTTAATAGTTTCATAGGTGCTTGTATAAGGAAAGAAAGGTACTAAAATTACTTATAAAATTACGAGTCGCTAAAGGAGAATTGACCAATAATAATCCTAAAGCGCTTAATCTTTTATGCATTTGCTAGGAAGGCTTACTGAGAATGGGTATTTTAGAATAACGAAACTAAACAAAGGCCAGGGGTACCCTTTTTGGTCCTAAAGAAAATCTACCATTTATGTACAATTCTAGAATATCGGGTCTGGGCTTTTATGTACCCGATCACGTAGTGACCAATGATGATCTTTCCAAGCTAATGGATACGAATGATGCCTGGATTCAGGA
>JABDQM010000090.1 GCA_013042315.1 Flavobacteriaceae bacterium
TTGCAGCTTATAACTATTAAAGTGATCAGAAAAAGTACAGTATTTCGCATCGTATAGAATTTATTTACCCTTGCTCTGTCGAGTATGCGACAGAAAGTTTACAGATTGCCCTATTTTTGTCTTATGCAGAGCATTAAAGAAATCAGCAGTCTACAGAATCCGCAAGTCAGGAAGATCATTAATCTCAAAGAAAAGAAAAAAGGGCGTGAAAACAGCGGCCTATTTGTGGTTGAAGGTCAGCGCGAGATTAAAATGGCACTCAAAGGGGGGTATCAGTTTACATCGGTTTTGGTTTATCCGGAAATATTCTCGTTGGAAGAGGCCATTGCATTAATGAAAAACTCCAATACTGAACCTGAATTTATCACCCTCTCCAAAGATGTTTACCAAAGACTGGCCTATCGGGAAAAAACAGAAGGTATACTGGCGGTAGCTCGGGCTAAATCTCACGATCCCGGAAGTCTTTCTTTACCGGACAATCCTCTGATCCTGGTAGCCGAGGCTCCTGAAAAACCGGGAAACCTCGGAGCGCTTTTACGTACTGCCGATGCAGCCCATCTCGATGCGGTCCTAATCGCTAACCCTAAAAGTGATCTCTACAATCCGAATACGATCAGATCTAGCGTGGGATGTATTTTCACGGTTCCTATTGCCATAGGTAGTAGCGAAGATATTGTCCGATTTTTAAAGGAGAAGCAGATTAGTATTTTTGCAGCCACACTCATTGATGCCGTTCCCTATACTCAGGCAGATTATTCAGGCAGATGCGCCATTGCAGTGGGAACAGAGGCGACGGGTTTGACGGCAAGCTGGGTTAAAAATGCAGCCAAGAGAGTGGTCATTCCCATGGAAGGACAGATCGATTCGATGAATGTATCCGTCTCTGCCGCAATCCTTATCTTTGAGGCCAAAAGACAGCGCCTTGCGCAATAAAGCTAATCTTCATTAAAGGTATGAGTAGTACTACCCTCTTTTATCTTATCCTGTTTATTCTTATCCTGGAGTTTCTCGTTGAATCTTACCTGGATTACCTCAATGCCAAAAATTTTTCCAAGCCGATCCCACCGGAGCTTGAAGATGTATTCGATGCCGAAGAATACGCGCGGTCTCAGGCCTACAAAAAAACAAATTACAATTTTGGTTTGCTCACTTCGATCTTTTCCTTGCTCGTTATTTTATCCTTCCTCAGTTTAGGGGGTTTTCAATGGGTAGATCAAACGGTAAGGGGTATCACGGAACAGCCCATAGGCATGGCTCTGCTCTTTTTTGCTGTGATCATGTTGGGAAGCGATATACTGATGACGCCTTTCTCCTATTACAAAACCTTTGTGATCGAGGAGAAATTCGGCTTTAATAAAACGACTAAAAAATTATTTCTAATCGATAAAGTCAAAGGATGGTTAATGCTGGCGATCCTTGGCGGGGCTATTCTCTCGCTGGTGATCTGGTTTTTCCAATGGGCAGGTTCCGGTTTCTGGCTCTACGCCTGGGGACTTATCGCTGTTTTTACGGTCTTTATGAATCTTTTTTACAGTCGACTTATCGTACCGCTTTTTAACAAACAAACACCTCTGGAAGACGGCAGTCTTAAAGAGAAGATTCAGGCTTACGCCCAAAAAGTGGGGTTTGAATTGCAGAATATCTTCGTCATAGACGGCTCAAAGCGATCGACCAAGGCCAATGCTTATTTCTCCGGATTCGGGAAGGAGAAGAGAGTCACACTCTACGATACGCTTATCAACGACCTGGAGGAGGAAGAGATCGTGGCAGTACTTGCACATGAGGTGGGGCATTACAAACGCCGTCATATTATTGCCAATCTCTCGGTTTCCTTATTGCTTACCGGCTTCACTTTATTCCTTTTGTCACTATTTGTCAATAATCCCGAGGTTTCGCGCGCTATAGGGGTGGAAATCCCAAGTTTTCACGCAGCCTTGATAGGTTTTGGTTTGCTGTACAGTCCAGTTTCGCAATTAACAGGCCTGGCGATGAACTATATGTCGCGACAATTCGAATACCAGGCGGATCGTTATGCAAAAGAAACCCTAGCTGCAGAGCCACTGATCAATTCGCTGAAGAAATTATCCCGCAATAACCTGAGCAACCTTACCCCCCACCCTGCCTACGTCTTTATGCATTACTCCCATCCGCCTTTAGTCGCCCGTGTCCGCAGGCTCGGGGCATGATTTTTGTTGGTTTCTACAAAAGATTGTGGTAATTTTAAAATATGAGGAGTGACACCGTAATTGATAAGGAGAATCGCGAAATCGCGAAGCAATACAAGGAATTGCTTCGGATTAGCTATCAGACACTTAGTCCTCAGGATAAAAAATTGATTCGATCTGCATTTGATGTGGCGGTTGACGCCCACAAAAATCAACGCAGAAAATCAGGTGAGGCCTATGTATTCCATCCCATAGCTGTAGCGAAAATTGTAGCTTCAGAAATTGGCCTGGACGCGGTTTCTATTGCCTCAGCCCTCCTTCACGATGTAGTGGAAGACACCGAATACACCCTGGACGATATAGAACGTCTTTTTGGGGAAACGGTAGCGAGGATCGTAGACGGGCTCACCAAAATTGCACATTTAAAGAAGGATACCAACATTTCTCAGCAAGCGGAAAACTTCCGTAAAATGCTCCTTACTTTGCACGATGATGTACGGGTAATCATCATCAAGATCGCCGATCGGTACCACAATATGCTTACCATGGATGCCATGCCTGAGGATAAGCAGGTAAAACTGGCATCGGAAACCCTGTATATCTATGCGCCCCTGGCGCATCGGATAGGCTTGTACAATATTAAGACCGAACTGGAAGACCTCAGTTTGAAGTACACCGAACCGGAGGTATACAACGACATTCAGAGTAAGATCGAGGAGACCAAGGAAGAGCAGCTGCAATACATTGAAGATTTTTCGGCGGTGATCCGTGATTCACTCGACAAGGAAAAACTGCGGTACAATATCAAAGGCAGGATGAAATCTATCTTTTCCATCAGGAAAAAGATGAATACCCAGAGTGTATCCTACGATGAGATCTACGACAAATTTGCCATCCGTATCATCTATAAATCGGATAAAAGAAATGAAAAATTCCTGGCCTGGAAGATTTATTCCATTGTAACCGATCACTTTACCCCTAACCCCATACGATTACGCGATTGGATTTCTTCTCCAAAATCGACCGGCTACGAAGCCCTTCACATCACCGTGATGGGACCTCAGGGAAAATGGGTAGAAGTACAGATCAGGAGCGAACGCATGCACGAGATCGCCGAAAAGGGATACGCCGCTCATTTTAAATACAAACACGGAGATCAAAAGGAACAGGGAATAGAAGAATGGCTAAACCGCCTGCAGGAGGCTATGGAAAATTCCAATGGCAGTGCGGTAGACTTTGTGGAGGAATTTAAGCTCAACTTATACTCCAAAGAAATTTTCGTTTTTACTCCAAAAGGGGAACTTATTTCCCTGCCCAAGGGCGCAACGCCTATTGATTTTGCCTTTAGTATTCATACGGAAGTTGGGATGCGTACACGGGGGGCCAGGGTAAACGGAAAACTGGTACCCTTGAGTACAAAGTTAAAGAGTGGAGACCAGCTAGAGATCGTTACTTCTGATAGTGCCAAGCCCAACCAAAACTGGCTGGAATACGCTACTACAGCCAGAGCGCGATCCAAAATCAGGGCATCCCTCAGAGATGAGAAAAAGGCTGTTGCAGAAGAAGGGAAAGAAATATTACGCCGGAAGTTAAAATCTCAGAAAGTATCTCTCAACGAGGATTCCGTAAACAAGATGGTCGTTTACTTTAAACTGAAAACCAGCCTCGATTTGTTTTACAGGGTGGGGATTGGTTCTATAGACAACCAGAAGATCAAGGATTTTGCTTCCTCTTACAATAATGCCTTTATCAGTTTCTTTAAGAATAGGATGCGGAAGAAGCCCGTTCCAGAGGATATTGACAAGGATGAGATTACCTCAAAATTTGACATGCTTGTCTTTGGAAAAGAGGAGGAAAAACTGGAATACAAGTTATCTCAGTGCTGCAATCCCATTCCGGGAGATGAAGTCTTTGGCTTTATCAGCGTAAATGACGGGATTAAAGTACACAAGAAAAATTGTCCTAATGCCATATCTCTACAGTCCAATTACGCCTACAGGATCATCAGTGCGAAATGGATAGATTCTACCCAGGAAGAGTTTACGGCAGAAATCAAATTGACGGGATTAGACAATCTCGGCCTAATCAATGACATCACTGAGATCATTTCAGATAACATGCACGTTAATATGAGAAATCTGAATTTTGATACTGATGGAGGAACCTTCTCAGGGAGGATCACTGTAGTGGTCAAGAATAAGGCCATTCTCAAAAAAGTAATGGAGAATCTGAAGGAAGTTCAAGGGATCGACAAGGTCTCCAGAACCTAAATCGCACAAGCGTTATTTCACCCGCTGCAAGGCTGTAGTTTTAATATTTTTAGCTGTACATTTGCAGGGTAGTGCAGGAGCATCAAGCATGAAGGCAAATAAGGATCAGGAAATTGTAAAGAACGTATTCACGGCCTTTCTGGAGGACAACGGTCACAGAAAGACACCTGAACGCTATGCTATTTTACAGGAGATCTACGATACGGATAACCATTTTGATATCGAATCGCTCTACATCAAAATGAAGAATAAAAATTACCGGGTGAGCAGGGCTACGCTCTACAATACCATCGAGCTTTTACTGGAATGCAAATTGGTACGAAAGCATCAGTTTGGTAAGAATCAGGCCCAGTATGAAAAATCGTATTTTGACCGGCAACACGATCATGTGATCCTGACAGATACAGGCGAAGTGGTTGAATTCTGTGACCCACGGATTCAGTCGATCAAAAAAACGATAGAAGAAGTTTTCGATATCAAGATTAACAATCATTCGCTTTATTTTTACGGCACTAGAAACCAACAGGAAGAAGCAAACTAACAAGACTCAGTTACATGGCGGTAGATTTACTACTAGGTCTCCAATGGGGGGACGAAGGAAAAGGAAAGATTGTTGACGTACTTACCAAGAATTACAATATCATAGCGCGGTTTCAGGGAGGTCCCAATGCAGGGCACACCCTCGAATTTGACGGTTTAAAACACGTGCTGCACACCATCCCATCTGGGATCTTTCACGAAGAAGCCACTAATGTGGTAGGAAACGGAGTGGTTATCGATCCTGTCATTTTTGAAAAGGAATTGGATAATCTTAAAAAATTTGAACTCGACATTAAAACGCGGTTGCTGATCTCCCGCAAGGCACACCTTATACTTCCCACGCACCGACTTCTTGATGCTGCTTCGGAAGCATCTAAAGGCAAGGCGAAGATCGGTTCTACCCTTAAAGGCATAGGTCCTACCTATATGGATAAGACAGGTAGAAATGGTTTAAGGGTCGGAGATCTGGAATTGGATAACTGGAAGGATAAATATAGGCAACTCGCCGATAAGCACGAAGCGATGATCCACTTCTATGACGTGGACATTCAATACAACCTGCAGGAGCTTGAAGCCGAATTCTTTTCAGCCGTAGAATCCCTGAAGAAACTTACGTTTATCGATAGTGAAGAGTATCTTGTACAGGCCCAGAAAGAAGGCAAGTCTATCCTGGCCGAAGGGGCTCAGGGATCACTCCTGGATATCGATTTTGGCACCTATCCCTATGTAACCTCCTCTAACACAACGGCGGCAGGAGCATGTACCGGACTGGGGGTTGCCCCGAATAAGATCAATAAGGTCTACGGGATATTCAAAGCCTACACCACGCGAGTGGGGAGCGGACCTTTCCCAACAGAACTTTTTGACGAAGCTGGTGAAACCATGGCCAAAGTCGGAAATGAGTTTGGTGCAACCACCGGGAGACCAAGGCGTTGTGGCTGGCTCGACCTGGTAGCGCTGAAATACGCGGTGCAGATCAATGGCGTAACCCATCTGATGATGATGAAATCTGACGTACTGAGCGGATTTGAGACCATAAAGGTGTGTACAGCATATCATTACAAGGGAGAAAAAATCTCCCATTTGCCCTATAATATTGAGGCTACAAATGTAACCCCGGTCTACACCGAATTAAAGGGTTGGGCACAGGATCTCACAAAAATGAATTCAGAAGAGCAATTGCCAGAGAATCTAATGACCTATATCGAATTCCTGGAAGATGCTCTGGAAGTGCCTATTCAGATCGTATCTGTGGGGCCAGACCGAACCCAGACCATCCACAGGGAGCTGGCTGTATCCTGATGGGCAGCTGAGACTGCTAAGTATTAAAACTGTACTAAAGAAAATTCTTCTGCATCAAAAAATCCTATTTTTGATCAAAACAAAGTCCTTGAAAGGAATATTATTCATACTTCTTTTTACCCTATCGTTCCATTGGGTGCATGCCCAGGAAGAGAATACCCAACCCAGGCAGATCAATATTGTCTACGGGGCAAATTTCACCAAAGACGAAGCAAAATATCCCGGGGCTTCCATTTTCAGTAAAGACGACCGGCAGGTGCAGTTTGAACACCAGGGCGCAGATCTATGGTGCGATATTGCTATTTTTTACCAAAAGGAGAACAAACTAAGGGCTATCGGAAATATCCGACTCAAACAGGGCGATTCTATCCAAATGACCAGCGGGAAGATCGATTATGACGGCAATATAAAATTGGCCAAAGCCTGGGAAAAAGTGGTGTTAAAGAATACCGATATGACCCTGAGGACAGACACCTTGTATTTTGACCGGGAAAATCAGGAATCCTATTACAACAACTCCGGTACCATCGTCGATTCTGCCAATACACTTACCAGCAAAATAGGCAGGTACTATATGGAACCCAAGAAATACCAGTTCCTGCAAAGTGTCAAAATTAAAAACCCTGAATACACCGTCGAATCGAGTCAGCTCGATTATTACACTACCTCCAAAAACGCTTATATGTATGGCCCTTCAACGATTACGGGAGAAACCTATACGCTGTACTGTGAAAGGGGCTTTTACGACACAACGGTAGAAACGGGATACGGAATAAAAAACACCAAGATCAACTATAACAACCGGATCATTGAAGGCGATAGCGTTTACTTCAACAAGGCGCGGGAATTTGCTTCGGCTACTAACAATATCAAGGTTACGGATACTATTAACAACGGGGTCATCAGGGCCCACTACGCCGAAGTATTTAAGGCAAAAGATTCAGTCTTCGCCACAAAAAGGGCCGTATCCATCAGCTTGGTAGAACAGGACTCCCTCTACATTCACGGGGATACGCTTATGGTTACGGGCAAACCTGATGACCGCATCCTCAGGGCCTTCAGGAATACAAAGTTTTACAAGACCGATCTCAGCGGGAAGTGTGATTCGTTGCATTTTGAGCAAAAAACCGGGGTCACTCAGCTTATCCGTGAACCTATTCTATGGAACCTTGAAAATCAGATGACCGGAGACAGTATCCATCTGATCTCGGATATGGAAACCGAGAAACTGGATTCGCTCAAAGTGATAAATAACGCCTTTGTGATCTCACAGGACACCATAGGGAGGGAAGGATTTAATCAGGCCAAGGGGAAGGACTTATTTGGAAAATTTATTGAAAATGAACTCAAGATCGCAGACCTGGTCAAAAATACAGAGGTCATTTATTATATGTACAATGATGATCAGGAACTTATCGGGATCAACAAGACGATATGCAGTGCAATCAGACTCACTTTTGAGAACAGCGACATAGAGGATATCATCTTTTTTACCAATCCTGACGGGGATATTTTCCCCGAACAGGACCTGCCGGAGAACAGCAGAAAGCTCAAGGGGTTTATCTGGCGTGGCGATGAACGAATACGCAGCAAGGAAGAAATATTTGACGAGGATGACAACAACATCACCTTGGTTAAAATTAGGGGCCTGGACAACCCAATAGACCGGGATATGGATCCGGGCATGCTGGAGGTGGAAGAAAAAGCACGGGATTTTATCAGCTCTTCAACTAACGAGACAGTTCCAATACCCGAGCGTAAAACAGCTGCGGCAGATCCGGGAGCTCGTTTTGAGGAAGTAAAAGGGGAGGCCGATCTCCAACCCGGCTATTACCTCATCGCCAATGTCTTTGAGAATGAAGAAAATTTTTCCCACTTTACGAGGATACTTTCAGACCGGGGAATTCGACCTAAGTCGTTTATCAGAAAGAAAAACAACTTCACCTATGTGTACCTCGATCGGTACGATACCAGAGAAGAAGCCGAAAAAGCCAGGGATTCTCAATATTTCGGCAAGTACACCGATGACATTTGGATCTTTAGGGTGATCGGGAAATAACAAAAGGATGAAGAAAGACTTCTTTTTATATCAGGCACAAACTACGCCACATCCTCTGGCTATAGAAATTTCCCGGGCCGAAGGAAGTTACATATACGATACGGAGGGGAATGCTCATCTCGACTTTGTAGCGGGAGTTTCTGCATGTAGTTTGGGGCATTGCCATCCGGCGGTTGTCTCAGCCATTGAGCAACAGGCCAGGTCCTATATGCACGTGATGGTTTACGGGGAATACGTGCAACAACCTGCCGTGCAGTATACCAAAACACTTGCGGAATTGTTACCTCAGCCCCTGGAGACCACCTATTTGGTGAACTCGGGTACGGAGGCTATTGAAGGTGCCTTAAAACTGGCCAGGAGGTATACCGGCAGATCTCAGATCATCGCCGCAAAGAATGCTTATCACGGGAATACGATGGGGAGTCTTAGTCTTATGAATTTCGAAGAAAGAAAGGCACCTTTTAGACCCTTACTTCCCGACGTACGTTTTATTGAGTTTAACCTCAAAGAAGACCTGGAAAAGATTACAGAGGGAACTGCCGCCGTTATTCTGGAGACCATTCAAGGGGGCGCAGGATTTATACAGCCGAAAAACGATTACCTCAAAGCTGTCAGGACGAGATGTAATGAGGTAGGTGCTCTGCTTATCCTCGATGAAATCCAACCCGGATTCGGGAGAACGGGTAAACTCTTTGCCTTTGAGCACTTTGGTATTGTCCCCGATATTCTGGTCACGGGAAAGGGCATGGCCGGCGGACTTCCCGCTGGGGCCTTTACGGCGTCGAGAAAAATGATGGCTTCCCTTATGGAAAAACCGATGCTGGGACATATCACCACCTTTGGGGGTAATCCCGTCATTGCCGCTGCTGCGCTGGCTACGCTGAGGGAGATCACCACAACCCGGTTGATTCCGGACACCCTGACTAAAGAAGCCCTCTTTAGGGAACGGCTACAACACCCTTTGATTAAGGAGATCAGAGGAAGGGGACTTATGCTTTGTGCTATTTTAAAAAGTAGTGAAATCGCAAATGATTTAGTACTTTTGTCCGCCCAAAAAAAACTCGTTCTTTTTTGGTTGCTTTTTGAAAAAA
>JABDQM010000375.1 GCA_013042315.1 Flavobacteriaceae bacterium
ATTTCAGGGTCACCACCTTATTATCATTAATTTGAAAGTCAAGACCAAGAGGCTCTGCAATGGAACGAAGCGCATTTTGAAGATCTCCGTGGACAAATCCTCCCGTAAAGGTTCTGTCCCCTTCAATATCTATGAGCTCAACCTTAACACCATACTGCCTTTGGAGTTCTTTGATCACCTCGATCAATGGTGCCTCCTGAAAGTCTGAAATATTATCTGTCCATTGGGGTCCTGAAGTGAAAGTTTTACTTAGCAGAAATTTTCCATTCGTGAATTGCAGCCGGTCTCCGGGCCTGATTTCTTCGGCAATTAGTCCAGAAACGACTTTCACCTTGCCTTCGTAGCAGATCACTTCAAAAATACTGTCTCGCTGTTTTACATTGAATTCCGTACCCAACACGGAAACCGTACCCAATTCAGTAATGACATCGAAACGGGATCCTTTGGCCACATCAAAAAAGGCCTCACCCTTGAGTTTCAAGGATCGTTCTTTCTCCCAAGAATCAGGAGTATAGGCCATTTCGCTCATTGTATTTAAAACTACCAGGGAGTTATCAGGCAATTCCACATTTGTTTGCTGTCTTGCAAGAGTTTCGACCCTAACTTCGGGATTGAAAAACAAGAAATAATAAAGAGCTATCCCCACCACAAAAACACTGGCGATTCTCAGAAGCCAAGGAGTGGGGTTTAGCTTTCTGACCGGCACTTCCTTTTCAAATAGGCGTTGACGTAGTGATTCATAATCACCGATATCGGCAAAGTGTGATGCCTTAAAGTGCGATGCATCGGTCACTAATTTCTTATAGAATGGAAAGGCCTCAGTCTTCTCAAACGCTTCTTTTTCAGCATCCGAGAGGCTGTTGTTCAACCATTTCTCCAATAGGTTTTTCTCGTCCATTGATATTCCTCTTACCTATATAACAACTCAGTCTTCAATATTCCTGATGATCAGATGCTAAAATTATCCAATTCTTCCTTTAGCACATTAAAAGCAGAATAGATCCGGTATTCCACTACCTTTCTTGTGACTCCCAGGAGTTCTGCGATTTCTTTGTGCTTTTTTCCTTCTACTTTGTTGAGTAAAAAGGCCACGCGCTGTTCCTCGGTGAGTTTTGCCAAGGCTTGTTGGTATTTTTTAAAATATTGCTCTTGTTGCATAAGAAACTCGGGGTCCTCACGGGTAATGTCTGAAGGTTTATCTAAGCGATACCGCAGAACTACTTTATGATGCTTAATGTCGTTTAAGACATTATTGTTAGCCACCTTGTACAAGAAAGCCCGGGCCTTGGAGTAGACCACCTTTTTACAATTCTCCCACAATTTGATGTAAGCGTCCTGAGTCTTGTCGTTTGGATTGCAGCTCTCACCGTATTTGTAATACAGGTAGTTGTGCAACTCAGAAGCATAGGTTTCGTAAAGCTTTTTAAAGGTCTCCTCTCTACAAACGTTTTCTGCTAATTCTTTAGTCATAATAATTACGGGGAAGCCGTAGTTAAAGATAAAAATATAATTTTTTAAATCTTTTTCAGGAGAAACTAGACTTCAGTTGTTTTATTAATGAACAGATTAATATAAATATTATTTAAGCTATGAAACATTTAACAAAAATCTCAATTCTGATCCTGGCATTGTCACTGGTGGTTATTTCCTGCCGAAAAGAAGAGTCAGAGTTTATTCAGGGCCCTCAGGAGCAGGCCCTGCAGGCTAATTCTGCTGTTGCTAACCTTATGCGCAGAACAGCCATGAATGACGGATCGGACGATAATATCGTAGATCAGGCCAACTGCTTCTCTCTGGCATTCCCCTTTACCGTTATTGTCAATGGCGCTGAACTCACTGTAAACTCAGAGCAGGATCTCGATACTGTGGAGGATATTTTGGATGAATTTGACGACGATGATGATACTATTGAGATTGAATTCCCTATCACAATTATCCTTAATGACTTTAGTGAGGTTTTCATCAATTCCCTCGACGAATTTGAAGACTATTTAGACGAGTGTGAAGGAGAAAATGAATACGATGACGATATAGAGTGTATCGATATAGCTTACCCCATTACGGTGACTATTTTTAATACCAATAATGAGGTCATTGATACTATCACGATCAACAGCGACAGAGAGCTCTACTTTTTTATCGATGAGCTCGATGATGACAAGATTGTTAATGTAGAGTTTCCCATTACCCTTATCCTTTCTGATGGCACTGAGATCTCGGTATCTAATCTAGATCAACTCGAAGACGTCATCGATGATGCTGAGGACGACTGTGATGAGGATGACGATTACGATTATAACGATGATGATTGTGACGATTGCAGTACAGAGCAACTAGCTGATTTTATAACCGGATGTAACGAGTGGTATGTCAAGGATTTTGAACGTAATGATATGGATCTGGATGAACAATATGTAGGTTATACTTTTACCTTTCTCAATGACGGTACTCTTACTGCAGATACCAATTCAGAAAGTTTTCCAGGTACTTGGTCGGCCAGTGGATCAGCAAATGCGATTACCGTAACTATAAATATTCCGGACTTACCTGATTTTAATGACGACTGGTTATTGCATGAATTAGACCAGGACGGAGATGAACTTGAAGTAGACCTTCGTCTGCCCAATGATGATGAGCTCGAATTCAGGAGTTCCTGTAATCCTTAAGAATAGATCAGGGCAATGATTCTGATTTGCTATGGGAGCACGATTGGGATCATTGCCTTTTTAATCATACTAACACTTTAACTACAACAACTATGAAAAAGTCAATTTATTACTTTACACTCATTGGATTTGCGATAGTTCTCAGCTCGTGTTCTTCTGATAATAATGATGAGGAAATGCAAACAAATTCCCAATCGGTCGAGGCAGTTTCCAATTTGGTGGTATCGGGAAGCTGGACGATTACGAATTATGTAGATTCCGGCACAGATGAAACCAGCGATTACTCAGGCTACTCCTTCACTTTTAATGCTGATGGAAGTCTTGAAGCTGTAAATGGAACAACTGTGATCATAGGATCCTGGTCCGTGACAAGCGATGACAGTTCAGATGATGACGATTACGACAGCATGGACGATATCGATTTTAATATTTTCTTTTCTGCACCCCCAAATTTTGAAGAATTAACTGACGACTGGGATATCGTTTCCAGATCTTCAACCAGAATTGAATTAATTGATATCAGCGGAGGTAATGGAGGTACGGACACCCTTACATTCGAAAGAAATTAGCATTACTTTTTTTGCCCCCTTTAACTTACTTATGATATTGTGTTGCTGGCTGCCCCGGATCTGGGGCAGTTTTTATTATAAAAGTCTTACGCTAGTCCCTGGAAAACTCAATTCGATCTCCCTGAGCCAACTTCCATTCTTCTGCCATACCGGCATTTACTTCAAGTACATACATCACCGGATTCTCTGAGGGCAGGCTTTCTTCATCCATAGGTTGTGCATTGGCTATGATGCTGCCCACTTCCATATCCTTATTGATATAAATGATATCCAACGGAAATCGGGTATTCTTCATATAAAAGCTGTGATAGGCCTCCTCCGGAAAAATAAATAACATCCCCTGATTCTTTTCCATACTTTCCCGGTACATAAGTCCGGTCTGGGTCTCGTAATCACTCTCCGCAATCTCAATATTGACCTGCGCTAAAAGGGAATCAGTTGCTGCCCTGAAAATTGAAAGTGTTCCTTCCTTGGTAAAGGTTACAGGGGTAGTATTGACTACTTTTTTGGGTTCGTCTTTGCATGCTGTGGAGAAGAGCACAGCAAAGACAAACACTATCATTAAGTATATCGGTCTTTTCATGGGAAAATCTTTTTATGCCTTTTTGGGTTTAAACATAAAGTAGAGTCCGATCACAATGAAAGGAATACTCAACCATTGGCCTGTGGAAAGAATTCCGAGGGATTCCTCGAATCCACCCTGACTTTTCTTAACGTATTCCACGAAGAAGCGAATGGTCCAAAGCAATACTAGAAACAGGCCAAAAAGGTAGCCGGGAGAATTCTTTTTCTCCGTTTTCCAATAGAGGAAATACAAGATCAGAAACACAAAAATATAGC
>JABDQM010000378.1 GCA_013042315.1 Flavobacteriaceae bacterium
GTTTCAGCCGTTTTAATAGGTCTTAAGTGAACCTCAAAGATTTCTTTTCTCTCCCTGATATCGGGTAAGTCGACATAAATCTGCCTGTCGAATCTACCTGCTCTCATCAGGGCCTTGTCGAGCACGTCAGCCCTGTTAGTTGCTGCGAGAACTATAACATTGGTATTTGTCCCAAAGCCATCCATCTCTGTCAGAAGCTGATTCAGCGTATTTTCGCGTTCGTCGTTAGATCCGGTAAAATTATTTTTGCCCCGGGCACGCCCGATGGCATCGATCTCATCGATAAAAATGATGGCAGGAGCCTTGTCTTTGGCTTGTTTGAATAAATCCCTAACCCTTGACGCTCCAACTCCGACAAACATTTCAACAAAATCAGATCCCGAGAGGGAGAAGAAAGGAACCTTAGCTTCACCGGCAACCGCCTTAGCTAGTAATGTTTTTCCAGTACCGGGAGGGCCTACCAGCAGTGCTCCCTTGGGAATTTTTCCACCAAGAGAGGTGTATTTATCGGGGTTTTTCAAAAACTCCACGATCTCTTCTATCTCTTCCTTTGCACCTTCGAGTCCGGCCACATCTTTAAAAGACGTTCTGGTATCCGTTTTTTCATCAAAGAGTTTAGCCTTAGACTTTCCGATGTTAAAGATCTGCCCACCGGCTCCTCCGGCTCCTCCGCCTGACATTCTTCGCATGAGGTAAATCCAGATCCCAATGATGAGGACAAAGGGCAAAATGGTAATAAGGAGGTCCATGAATAAATTCGATTCTTTATCGAATTCTACTATGGTATTCAGCGAGTTTTCCTTTTTTAGTTCGGTGATTTCGTTCTGAAAAATCTGCAGGTCCCCATAATCCAGTATGTACTGCGGTATTTCCGCAGTAGTAGGGAAGAAGGGTTTGTCGGCAACATCCTTATGGACGTCCTTAGCAAGGGCTTCTTCGGTAAGGAAGACCTTGGCCTGATTCGTATTAGTAATGATCAGAATTTTTGAAATATCACCGGCTCTGAGGTACTGTTGTAGCTCGGAGGTAGTCGTTTTTCTAGTCGTACCCAGACTTCCACTTCCAAAAAAGTTAAATCCAAGCAGGAGTACGATGACCAGACCGTAGATCCACCAGGAACCAAATTTTGGTTTTTTTGTCGGGGTATTATTGTCTTTTTCTTTAGCCATTTTTTATTGATTAAAACTACTTTCTACCAGCGTCACCTTCGCATCGCCCCATAGTCCTTCTATATCGTAGAAATCTCTTACCTGCTTCTGGAATACGTGAACTACAACGTTTACATAATCCAGGAGCACCCACTCGGCATTGTCAGAACCTTCAACATGCCAGGGTTTATCTTTGATGCCTTTACTAACTGTTTTTTGGATTGAATTTACGATCGCATTGACATGCGTATTGGAGGTACCATTACATACAATAAAGTAGTCGCAAACCGTATTTTCTATGTCTCTTAGGTCGAGTAAATTGATTTCAAGTCCTTTAACTTCCTCTATTCCTTGCAATATAAAAGCGATAAGTTCATCTGCGCTAGGCTTTCCTTTCTGCATCCAAAATTTTTAGTTTCTACAAAGTTATTATTTTTTTATTTTCTTGCCCCTAGTTTTTAACATAACATTGTACAGTTATCAGGGGTTTTTGAACACTATGCATATAATCAAAGTTAATGCCACGGATTCTACGAACCTTCATCTGAAAAGATTGATGTCGGCCACTGCATTGAAGGATTTTACTGTTCTGGTAGCCGACTCGCAACTAAACGGTATAGGACAAGCAGGTACAGTATGGAACTCTGAACCCGGTAAAAACCTGACCTTTAGTGTTTTGAAACATTTCGAAAAGTTAAAGGCCGATCAGGGCTTTACGATTTCAATGGCCTTATCACTCACTTTGATAGAGGTGTTTCGGGAGCTCGAAATTCCTCAATTAGCGATAAAATGGCCTAACGACATTATGTCAGGCAATAAAAAAATATGCGGCATCCTGATTGAGAACACGCTAAAAGGATCAAAGTTGAAGCAAGCAATTCTGGGTATCGGGATCAATGTAAACCAGGAAAACTTTTCAGGCCTGCCAAATGCGGCCTCCCTTAAACAAATTAGCGGAAAAACGTTTCAGCTAGATGTGCTCCTAAATCGATTACTCAAGCTGATGAACACATCACTGGATATGGACAACCAAAATGCAGAGGAGTTGTCATCTGCCTACGAGGACCTTTTGTACATGAGGGATCAAATTGCGATCTATGAGATTAACGAAGAACAGGTTGAAGGAATGATCAGGGGCATTAGCCAGGCAGGCAAACTTTTGGTTGAAACTAAAAATGGTAAAGAGATAGAATGCGGACTTAAGGAAATAAAATACCCTTAAAACTCCTTATTTGAAGTCTTAAATTTTAGTGAGATTCTCGGAGAGCGTACCCATAAAATTCGTGATGGGGTTTTTGATCATCATGGCCATCATAGCATTGAATTCACCTTCGAAACTAAGCGTGACTTCACTGTTGTCAGCATCTATTTCTTCGATATGTGCACTGAGGGTAAAGGGGAGTTTTTCACTTGCAGCACCCAGTACTACGCGCTCATGAGGAACTTGTTCCTTTCTTTTTAATACGATCTGAGGCATGCCATTGAGTGCAAATAGAAAAGTATCTTCATCCAAGATTTCGAACTTGTCGATGGATTCGGGCATTAATTTTTCAAAATTCTGCAGGTCGGTGAGAAAAGTATAAACTTCCTCTTTGTTTTTCCCAACTGTTTTTTTCGGACTTTCTATGTGCATAGGTTCAGGGTTTCCAGAGGGAAGGATTCTTTCTCCACTCCATTAGGGTATTGAGTTGTTCTTCTTTGATATAATGAGAATCGGATGCTAACTTCACTAGTGTTTCATAATTGCTCAGCGTGTGTAGTTCAATACCACTCTTTTCGAAATTTTCACTGGCCAGATCAAAGCCATAGGTAAAAATGGCGATCATTCCCTTGACTTTGGCTCCGTTTTTATGAAGCGCCTCAACGGCATTTAAACTACTTTTTCCCGTACTGATGAGATCCTCAATTACCACTACAGTTTGATCTTGTTCGAGCAAGCCTTCGATCTGGTTCTGCCTTCCGTGCGATTTAGCTTCAGGCCTCACGTAAATAAAGGGTAGTCCCAGATATTCTGCAACTAAAGCTCCAATACCTATAGCACCTGTGGCTACTCCGGCAATAATATCAGGTTTACCGTACAATTCTTCAACCTGCTTTGCGATCTCTTCTTTGATAAAGTTCCTGATCACTGGGAAGGATAGCAATATCCTGTTGTCGCAGTAAATTGGTGATTTCCATCCGGAGGCCCATGTAAAGGGATTTTCGGGTCTCAACTTTATTGCATTAATTTGCAGAAGTAGCTCGGCTGTTTTGCTGGCAGTATGCTTGTCCAAAATCATTTCGCAAATGTATAAAGTTTTTGTTAATGATGCTCCCTTAGTTTTAACAAACAAACTGTCGGAAACCGTAAATGGAGAATACTTTCCTCTCAATGGAAGTGCTATTAAAACTGCCATAGATGCATTGGCTAAGAAAAAATTGGAGGCCGCCTATATCTATCACCCCAATCACGAAGAAATCCTAAAGAAATTTACTAAAAAGATTCCCCTCGCTGTAGCGGCCGGCGGAGTGGTGACGAATAAAAAGGGTGAGGTGTTGTTTATTTACAGAAATAACAAATGGGATCTGCCAAAAGGCGGAATCGATAAAGGGGAGACTCTGGAGGAATGCGCCATTCGGGAAGTGGAAGAAGAAACCGGAGTAAAAGGCCTGAAAATTGAAAATTATTTAAAAACAACCTACCACGTTTTTAAAAAGGGTGGGGTGTACAAGCTCAAGGAAGTTCATTGGTATGCCATGAAAACATCTTACAAGGGTAAACTTGTTGGCCAGAAGAGCGAAAAGATTGAAAAAGTGAAGTGGAAGGGTCCCAAAAAGATAAAAAAAGCACTCGAAAATTCTTATACGAATATCAGGAGTCTATTTGAAGTGGATAAATTTCACTAGGCTGCTTTGGTGATTTCCAAAATATCATTCTTGCGGATAGGCTTGTTTTTAAATTCAAGCAAATGATGTGTCGCATCTTTAAATTTTTCCCACTGCTGCCTGTCATAAGGATCGATAGAGGAGGTAACGATATTGATTCTGATCTTTTCCGGGATATTGAGTTCTATAAACTTTTCTAAAAATTGCCATCCATCCATGATGGGCATGTTGATATCCAGGAAGATTACCTGGGGTACGGTTTGCCCTTTGTTAACACGGTTCGCGATATCGTCAATTGCCTCTTTCCCATTGACATAAGTTTTAATTTCCTCTGCCAGATCGAGCAGGCTCAACATTTTCTTTATTCCAAATACGGTAATGGGATCGTCATCAATGATGCAAACACTTTTAATTTTTGTCATTGAAGTAAATTTTAAATGTTGTTCCTTTTCCGACTTCGCTTTCCACCGACACTTTTCCGTTCATAGCTTCTATCTGATTTTTTGTAATGTATAGTCCGATTCCTCTGGCATCAGCATTTTCATGGAATGTTTTATACATTCCGAATAGTTTACTTCCGTGCTCTTCCAGGTCGATTCCAAGGCCGTTGTCTTTTATATTCAATACGGTATAGTCACCTTCAACCTCCGTGGTAAGTCGAACAACAGGTTTGCGCATGGGATCTCTGTACTTGATGGCATTGGTTATAAAATTCATCAGGATGCTCTCTGCATAAGCTGGCACAACGTTGACCTCAAGATCCTCTTCCACATCATTGATTATGAGGGCACTGTGATTTTTTAAATAGGCGGTCAGGTTCTGTTCAACGGTATTGATTTTTTTATAGAGGCGGACCGGTTTTTTGTCCAGGTTGATGTTGGTGCTTATCGCCACTACTTCATTTAGATTTTCCAGAGTTTCAAGAAGGTTGTCAGACGCTTCCATCAGCATTTTAATGATTCTGTTCTTTTCTTCTGCATCAGTTTCACTAACTAAGAAATCGAGAAGCATCGAAAAGTTTGCGGTATGCGACCTCAGGTTATGGGAAACGATATGCGCAAAATTGATCAGCTTTTTATTTTGGATGGAAGTCACATTGATAAGGTCGTGCAATTCGTCTTCCTTTCGCTTCAGATCGGAGATGTCCAGGCTGATTCCTATCAGGCCTTTCACCTTTTTGTCGCTACCAATAAGCGGAATCTTAGAACTTAGGAAAGAAGTGGCGGTACCGTCTTTTTTAACGCTTGTGGTCTCTTTCCGCAACATAGGCACTCCGGAATTCATCACTTGCAGATCTTCCTGTCGGGAAATTTCTGCCGACTTTTTATCGTAAAAGTCGAAGTCGTTCTTCCCGATGACTTCAGACTCTTTTAGGTCTACATAGTCTAGTTCTGCTTTGTTTACCAAAATCTTCCTCGATTCGAGATCCTTGATAAAGACATTAAGCGGAAGGTTGTCAATAAGGGTTTTCAGTAATTGTTTCTCTTCTCTGAGCTGTGCTTCCGTCAGCTTACTCTCAGAAATATCCTGTGCTGTAGACCAAAGTAATTTCCTTCCCTTTTTGTTGCCCACAAGGGAGCCACTAACCAGCACCGGAAATTTAGTCCCGTCCTTTTTGATGTATTCCTGCTCTTCCGGACCAAAAATGTTTGTATTTTCTATTTCTTTCTTAATCCTGTGCAGTTGTGATTTAGAAACGTTGACCAGGATGTCCTGCACTTTAAGTTGACCGAGATGTTTTCTTGTAAAACCGGTCGTTTTTTCGAAAGATGAGTTGAAATCGAGGATCTCCCCGGTGTCAAAATCACTCAGAATGTAACTTGTTGGGGATAATTCGTAAAGAGCCCGGAATTTCTTTTCACTTTCCTTCAGTTTTCGTCGTGCTGCGACCATCTCTTTGATCATACGACCTTCGGCGAGAAGAGAAAAAATATTTCCCTGTTCGTCGTAAACCGGTTTTAAACTAAAATCGACAGGAATGGGATTCTTGTCCTTATCAAGGACCACGATCTCACTCCTCATCACTTCCCCTTCAGAAGCGGCATTTATTATTTCTTTCAGGCCTTCTTTTACATAATCCGGAATGGGCCACCAGTAGGCGTCCCAGAATTTTTTATTGACGACCTCTTCTTCTTTAAGTCCAGAGAACTGCAATGCTGTATCGTTGATTTCCAGGAAAGTGCCTTCGGTATCTAGGATCCCTGTGAACTGATATGAAGAGTTGAAGATACTTTTAAAATGACGTTCCTGTCGCTTGTTTTTAAGCTCAGATTCTATCTTTGGAGTAATGTCCCGGAAAGTACCCACCAGACCAATCAGCTTCCCCTTCTTAAAAATGGGTTTACCTGTGGCGATCACTGTAATCTCATTGCCCTTGGCCGTAATCAACTGGCAAGTAACCTCGTAAGGCTGACTTTTCTGTATGGCATTGTCGAAAGCCAGGGCAAGTGTATTTCTGCTGTAACCCTCTTTGTAAAAGTTAATTGCGGTATCTATGTTGGGCTCGTAACTAGCGACAACTTCATGAATCTTTTTGGTAATCTCACACCAGTTAAGGCGATTGCGTACCATATCGAACTCCCAGCTGCCTACATCAGTGATCTCCGATTTAGCCTCGAGGAGTATTTCCAGTTTTTCGGTCTGTAATTCAAGATCGATCCGTTCTGTGACTTCTTCGGTTTGCAGAATGATCCCTACGATGTTTTCCTTTTCATCGTACCAGGGAATGTTTTGCCATTGAAACCACTGCACTGTCCCGTCGGTTGTGATATGTCGATGGACACTTTCATCACTTGAAATGCCTTTAAGACATTCTTTCAAAACTTTTTCCCAGTCTTTGCTAATTTCGCCAAAGAGTTCTTTCAGATTACGTCCAAGAACATCCCTGTTGTCAAAATCAAAATCATTGATCCACTTATCAGAAACATGAACCACTTCGTAGTTTTTATTAATAAAAGCAGTTGCCGTTGGCAACTGTTTTACGAGGTAGTTAAAGGTTACTGTAGGGGTTCCACGCAACATACTGTTGTAATTTCCTACTAAAGTATTCTGATTATTCAACATTCCTTAATGATTGTTGTGAACCTGCCTAAACTCGTTGTGTGCGTACAATATTCTATAGACTGTAGGCAAATACAACGCTAAAGTAAGAAAAAACCTACAAAAAGAACAATGAATGAATGAAGTGTGAAGCAATCTTTTAAGTGAAACGGACTTTCAGATCAAATTATCCTAAGAATTTGCAGACTAAAGCCTCACGGTATCCGGTACCAGGGAGGTATAGTCGCCCCCATTGCGTATAACGTCCCGAACGATGCTAGAGCTGATGTACGATTTGCCTGAGGAGGTTAAAAGAAAGACAGTTTCTATGCCAGAGAGTTTTCTGTTGGTATGAGCAATTGCCTTCTCAAATTCAAAGTCGGCCGGATTCCTGAGGCCCCGGAGAATAAAATCGGCATTAACTTTTTTACAGTAATCAATGGTCAGGCCCTCATAGGTGTCAATTTTTACCTTTTTTTCATTTTTAAATGCATCTTCTATAAAGGATTTACGCCGGGCCTCATCAAACATATAGGTCTTATCTGCATTGGTGCCTATGGCAATGATTATCTCGTCGAAGAGTTTGGTGCCCCGCTCAATGATATCGTAATGTCCTAAAGTGATGGGATCAAAAGAACCCGGAAAGATAGCGCGTCTCATGTACCGTTTCTGTCTGTAGTCAAATGTAATTAATTTTCCTCTAAAGCCTCTTTTACAGCACTTTCAAATAGGTCGGCCAACGAAATACCGGCGGCGAGAGCTTGTTGGGGGAGAATACTTTTCTCAGTGAGCCCGGGGGTGGTATTCATTTCAAGCATATGAGGGACTCCGCTAATGAGGATGAACTCGCTTCTGGTATACCCCGTCATCCCCAATGTATTGTAAACCATTTTGGCGATCTGTGTTACCGCTTCCTTTTCCTTATCCGAAATTCTTGCCGGTGTAATTTCCTGCGACTTTCCCTGATATTTTGCCTCATAGTCGAAAAAATCATTTTCGCTGACAATTTCAGTGATGGGAAGTACTGTGGTTTTACCTTGGTAAGTAATGACACCTACGGAAACTTCCGTCCCTTCGAGAAAAGATTCGATAATGATCTCCGGATCCTCTTTAAAGGCGTGTTCAATTCCATGGATTAGCTCTTCCGGTTTGTGGACCTTTGTGATCCCAAAACTGCTTCCGGCCCTGTTGGCTTTTACAAAACAGGGAAGCCCTACCTTCCTTAAAATTTCATCTTCATTAATTTCTTCTCCCTGGTTGAGGTAATATGAGTTTGCCATTTTCACTCCGTATGGTTTCAGGACACTCAGAAGATCCCTTTTGTTAAAGGTAAGAGCGGCCTGATAATACCCACAAGATGTCTGAGGAAGCTGAAGTAATTCAAAATAAGCCTGCATTAATCCATCTTCCCCCGGAGAGCCGTGAATCGCATTGAAAACACAATCAAAAGAAATTTTTTTATCCTCGATTTCAACAGAGAAATTAGCCCGATCGATAGGATATTCTCTGTTCGTATCATCCAGGCAAGCCCATTTTTCCGTAGATATGATCACACGGAAAAGGTTATATCGCTCTTTGCTAAGATGTTTATAGACATTTTGCCCGCTTAATAAAGAAATCTGGTGTTCGCTGGAATAGCCACCCATGATTATGGCAATATTCAATTTCATAAGTACTGAGGTGATGTCATTTGACTGATATAATAAGCCGTTATAACCAGGTCAAAGTAAAGAAAAAAGCATTCGGTTTCCTATCTTTGCCAGGCGTTAAGCAAAACTTTATGAGGAATTTTATTGATTTTCTTCGAAGCAAGACATTTCTGATCAATCTGGGTCTGGCCGTTGTAGCTTTATTTTTAGTCTCATGGCTCGCCCTGGAATGGTTAAAATCATCTACTCAACACGGAGAGCTGGTAGAAGTGCCCAATGTTTCAAAAATGTCTGTAATGGAGATGCGAGAGGCCATTGATGATGCCAACCTCAGGTACGAAGTTCTCGACTCGGCTAATTTTGATCCCACTTATCCTAGGTTTTCAGTTATAGAACAAAATCCGCCGGCAGGGAATATGGTGAAGGAGAACCGCAAGATTTACGTCACCATCAACCCCTCGGGTTATAAAAAAGTTACTGTACCCAATATCGTTCAGGTTACTCAACGCAATGCAGCGTCTATGCTCAGAGCAGTTGGCCTTGATGTTGATCGCGTAACTTATATCAATGAATTGGGGAAGGATATGGTGTACTATGCTAGGTACAAGGGTAAGAACATACAACCCGGAGACAAGCTTCCAAAAACTTCAAAGATTGAACTGATCTGTGGAAATGGCTCCATCCCAAGTCAGGCCAGGATCAGATCAGAAGCCCAATAATTTTATGGAAAATAAAGCTGATCAGGATCCCGGAGAAGACGATCTCTACGAACACCACCGTTTTGTTGCCGGGAAAGGTCAGGAACCCCTGAGGGTTGATAAATTCCTGATGAACTTTATTGAAAATGCCACCAGGAATAAAATTCAACAAGCGGCCAAAAGCGGTAATATCTGGGTCAATAGCAAGGTGGTAAAACAAAATTACAAGGTAAAGGCAGAAGACGAGGTAAAGGTGCTCTTTGAACATCCGCCTTATGAATTTCTGCTCACTCCGGAAAACATACCCCTTGATATAGTTTTTGAGGACGATTCGCTCCTGGTAGTTAACAAACCAGCAGGCATGGTTGTTCATCCGGGACACGGAAATTATTCAGGTACGCTTTTAAATGCATTGGCGCATCATATTGAAGAACTCCCACACAACTCCAACGGCCGGCCGGGCCTTGTTCACCGAATAGACAAAGATACCTCCGGCTTACTGGTCATTGCAAAAACCGATGAGGCCATGACCCATCTGGCGAGGCAGTTTTACGATAAAACGAGTGAACGGCAATACGTTGCCCTTGTCTGGGGTAGTATTGAAGAAGAGGAAGGTACCATTGAAGGAAATATCGCAAGAAATCCCAAGAACAGACTGCAGATGCAAGTTTTTCCGGAAGGAGAGCAGGGGAAGGAAGCGGTTACACATTTTAAAGTATTGGAGCGCCTTGGATATGTCACCCTGGTATCCTGTGAGCTGGAAACGGGCCGAACCCATCAAATTAGGGTTCATATGAAATACATCGGACATACCTTGTTTAATGACGAGCGGTATGGGGGAGATAAGATTTTAAAGGGCACCACCTTTACCAAGTACAAACAATTTGTAGAAAATTGTTACAAAATATTACCCAGGCAGGCCCTTCACGCCAAAACCCTTGGGTTTATCCATCCGAAAACAGGAAAAAAAATGCAGTTCGACACTGATATTCCTGAGGACATGGCCGCCTGTATTGA
>JABDQM010000380.1 GCA_013042315.1 Flavobacteriaceae bacterium
TTAAGTTGTTTCATTTTTTTATCCCTTTGGAATATAATCTTCCAATGTAATTACACCGGATAGTAGAAAAATTATATTCAAAAGGATACCCAGAGCCAAAAACCCAAGGCCAAAACCAAAGAAAAAAAGTAAGGTCCTAAGCCAATAGAAACCATGGATTTTTGAAGCTACATAAATGGCATAAAATGCCATCAAAGCGATGAGAGGGAAAGACAGGTCGAAATAATATTCCGGAACCAGTAGGAGAATGATCAGGGTAACCGGTGTTGTGAAAATGCTGTAATGACCCAAACTATAAGTACCCTGAACTAAATATTCTGACAAGAGATAACTTTTCTTGTTGTAGACTACCCATCCGGCCAGAGCAACGACCGGAATATAGAGTAAGAAAACGAAGGAATTGAAATCCAAGGAAACCAGCATCATTTTTCGTGCTAATTCCGGATCGAAGTTATTAAACGGCAAATCATAATTAATTTTATCTAAGAAGTATTTCCGTAGTAAAAACAATTGTAGTCCCGAAAAAGTAAGCGCAATACCCATATAGCTGATAGGGTCCATATATTTTTTCCTTACTCCGGAAATATATCCGTCTACAACAGCATGGGGCCTGAGGAAAAGATCTTTAAATGTTCGGAAAAAATTGTTGTCCAGATTTAAGACACGTTCTTTAAAATCATTCCATAAGTTTTTGAAAGTAAGTCGGTTGCGCATCACCTTTGCACCACAACTATGGCAATAGTTTTCATCAGTTTGTAACTGTATCTGGCAATTCTTACAATTCATTTTACTGCAGGTCTTTTTTCAATAGGGCTTCCAGCTCTTTAATGTCTTTATACATAATAAATTCCCCGTTCTTGATATATGATATACTTCCCGTTTCTTCACTGATCACAAGGGCAAGGGCATCTGTTTTTTCAGTGATTCCTATGGCAGCCCTGTGGCGCAGTCCGAATCTCAAAGGGATATTTCGCTCCTGAGACAAGGGGAGGATCACCCGGGTAGCAATAATGCGATTTCCCCTCAGAATGGCAGCCCCATCGTGAAGCGGACTGTTTTTAAAGAAGATACTTTCAAGCAGAGGGAGATTTACTTCTGCATTCATTTTATCTCCTGAAGATTTGATAAAATCAAGGGAATTGTTGCGTTCTATGACCAGGATAGCCCCGGTCCTGCTCTTAGACATTTTTTCAGCGGCTTCGAGCACCACACCTATGTTCAGATCCGGAATGATTCCATCCTGCTTAAGCCAGCTAAAGCGTTTACCGAAAGTGCGTTTGTTGGCCAGATTTGTTGAGCCGATCATCAGCAGGAATTTCCTTATCTCCTGCTGGAACACAACGATTAATGCGATAAGTCCTACCTGCATAAATCCGCCTACCACACTACTGATCATCTTCATCCCAAGGAGTTGGGTGAATTTCCAGAAAGCCCACACAAATACAATCCCCAAAAAGATATTTACGGCGGCAGTACCCCGAACTAATTTATAGATATAGTAAAGAAGGATAGCGACAAGAAGGATGTCTAACAGGTCTGTAATCTTAAAATCCAGAAAATTTAGAAAGTCCAATCCGGTCGTTTTTGTAAAATTAGAAAAAATAGTCTATTCGCAGCTATGATGCCTGTGTGTTAAGTTGATTATAAAGGCTGATGCATTCCATTGCTTCTTTAACATCGTGTACTCTCAGTAAATTAGCCCCGCCCTGCAAGGCGATCATATTAAGGGCCGTAGTGCCGTTGAGGGCTTCGTCTGGCGAAACACCCAAAACTTTGTATATCATCGACTTTCTGCTAAGTCCGGCAAGAACCGGAACACCAAATGTCTTCAAAAGTGCAAACTTCCCGAGCAGCTCGAAATTCTGACTGATATTTTTGGCAAAACCAAAACCGGGATCAATAACTAAATCGTGGATGCCCAATTTCCTGGCAATCGCAATTCTTTCAGAAAAATAAAAACGTATGTCTTCAAGCAGGTCTTTATATGTATTCTTCTCCTTCATATTTTGGGGCGTACCCCGCATATGCATCATAATATAAGGCACCCTTGCTTCCGCAACCGTTTCCATCATATGGGGATCGAGTTCACCCGCTGAGATGTCATTGACAAGGGCTGCTCCTTCTTCCAGGCATTGTCTGGCTACTTCACTTCTGAAGGTGTCTGTACTGATCAGGATTTCTGGGAAGTTTTGTATCAGGAGTTTTACAACAGGAACAATACGCTTTAGTTCTTCTTTCACCGGGATATCCTCCGCACCAGGACGTGAACTATAAGCCCCGACATCAATAAACGTAGCTCCTTCCTGAAGCATTTTCTCAGTTTGTGAGAGAATGCTCTTTTCTTCTTTGTACCTCCCGCCGTCATAAAAAGAATCAGGCGTTAAGTTTAAGACGCCCATTACCCTGGGTTTTGTGAGGTCGA
>JABDQM010000385.1 GCA_013042315.1 Flavobacteriaceae bacterium
TGCATTTTGGAGACTATCAGGATGCGTTGCATACCGAACAGAAATTCCTTTTTCATTCCAGAGTTTCTTATGCCCTCAATAGTAAAATGCTCTCCCCAAAAGAAGTAATTGATCGGGTTTTGAAGGAGTTCAGGAAGAAGAAGGAAGAGATTGATATCAGTCAGGTTGAAGGTTTTGTACGTCAGATCCTGGGTTGGCGTGAATTTATGAGAGGTATATATTGGAGGGAAATGCCTGATTATCAATATACCAATGCCCTTGACAACCAAAACAAACTCCCCGATTTCTACTGGACCGGCAATACTAAAATGAACTGCCTGAGCCATGCGATCAACCAGAGTCTGGACGAGGCCTATGCCCATCATATTCAACGCCTTATGATTACGGGTAACTACGCCCTGCTGACCCAGACAGATCCCGCTGAAGTAGATGCTTGGTACCTGGGTGTGTATATCGATGCCATAGAATGGGTGGAGATTACTAATACCAGAGGGATGAGTCAATTTGCAGATGGAGGAATCGTGGCTACCAAACCCTATGTTAGTAGTGCCAATTACATCAATAAAATGGGAAACTATTGTTCCGGATGTTCTTATGATCACAAGAAAAAAACAGGAGAGAATGCCTGCCCTTTCAACTCTTTGTACTGGAATTTTTTGGATGCCAAAAAGGAGGTATTCAAAGACAACCGCAGGATGGGCATGATGCTGAATTTACTGTCTAAAAAGGGAGATGAAGAAATGCAAGAAATAAGGGACAGGGCAAAGGATATCATTGAGCATCCGGAAAAATTCTGATCATATTCCGGCTTTGTCATCCAGACTCGGCACTTTGCTCGTAAATAAAGTACCTTCCGCCTTTGGCGTCTATATAAATAAAAGTCCGGTGTAGAAATACCCCGGACTTTTCACTTATTTACGATTGAAGTTTTATTTCATTATTCCGTCTACGATGCCGTATTCTACTGATTCTTCGGCACCCATCCAGTAATCACGGTTAAAATCTTTCATGATCTTATCGAAGGTCTGTCCGCAATTTTCAGCTAGTATCTTAGCCCCTAGTTCTTTGGTTTTGATAATCTCTTTCGCCTGGATCTCAATATTTGAAGCCTGACCCCTTGCGCCACCGCTTGGTTGGTGTATCATCACTCGTGCATGAGGCTGAATAAAGCGTCTGCCTTTCTTACCCACAGAGAGGAGAATTGAGCCCATTGATGCCGCCAGGCCAGTGCAAATTGTTGACACCGGACTTTTCAATGACTTTATCGTATCGTATATGGAAAATCCGGAGGTCACATATCCTCCCGGGCTATTGATATAGAGTTGAATTTCCTTGTTACTTTGCATATCGAGATACAGTAATCTGTCGATAACATGTTTGGCCGAATCATCGTCAACCATACCCCACAGAAACACTTTTCTCTCCTGAAGTAATTTATCGTCAATCGCTTCCTGTACTTTTCCCTTTTTAGCAGCCATAATCACAATTTATTTGATGTCAAAGGTACGCATTTACCCTACATTTTGCCAAGTCGCTTTGCCTCAAAAATCGAGGAGATCAACCCCCTAATTATCAGTATTTTATATCAGTTCTAAAAAAACTGAATTTTTAATATGTGGAGCAAATTGTGCATTTCATCGGATTACCCGTCAAAATGACCAAAAAAAATCATCCGTAAAAGAGTTCCGTTTATCGAATGCTCGGTCGTTTATCGATAAAAAACCTAGTATATCGTCCTTCAAAGGCTCTTTAAGGATAGCTGTCATTATTTTGTATTAGCTAAACCTAATTAATCATGATGAGGCTGTCCCAAAGCAAGCTCTTCTTCTTTAACATTACCTACAAGTACTCAACCAACGGGATACCCATGCATTTTTAAGAGGGCAATTTAAAATTGACCTTATGCGTAAAATTACTTTCAGCAAACATCTGACCCTTTGGATCATTCTGGGGATGTTGCTTCTCACTTTTCAGGAAACCCATGCTCAGGTAAAAAAGGTTTTTACTCCGAGGTATGACCAAACCATAAAGGGGGATGTCACCATTATTGCCAATAATATGCTTTCGGCAGACGCCACACTGCCCTTTAATGGCAACGAAGACAACCAGGACAGTAATGACAGAGTTTATGTCGATATTGATTTTGATCCCACCACTTTTAATTCGAGTAGAGCTACTTTAAATGATCCGGCTCCCGGATTGGCGTGTAAGGAATTTGTAAAAGCTTATTTGTATTGGGCGGCTTCTGATAAAGAAGCCGGGGGTGTTTCTCAAAATGCCGATTCCTGGAATCACAATCAGGTAAAACTGATGTTACCGGGATCCTCTGCCTATACTACGGTCACCGCTGACGAAGTTTTATATCGCGGAAGGGATGAACACTTTCACAATGATCCCTATATCTGTGTTAAAGACATTACCGATGACATCACTGCACTTTCCGATCCATTTGGAGACTATCAGGTAGCCAATGTACAGGCAACCTATGGAGGATTGGAACCTCATGGCGGCGGAAACTATGGAGTAGCAGGAGGATGGCAGATCGTATTTGTTTATCAGTCGACAGAATTACTCAGAAGAAATATTACAATTTTTGATGGATATGCCCATGTTGATAACGGGGCCACCACTGATTTTGAAGTTGATGGGTTTCTCTCCATTCCAACAGGACCCGTTAAAGCCGATATTATTCTCGGATCCATTGAAGGAGACCGAGTATTAAGTGGAGACAGTTTCCAGATCAAAAAACCTGATGGCAACTGGCAAAAAATAAGTACTCCACTGCGAGGAGAAGACAATTTCTTTTCCAGTACCATATCTATAGACGGCGCCCACTTTTTGGACCGTCTGCCTGCAAGTACAAATACATTAGGATATGATGCCTCCATCTTTGAGCTATCGAATCCCGCAAATTCCCTTATCGCAAATAATCAGACCAGTACTACCCTTAGGGCAACTTCAGGGCAAGAATCATACGGCCTATACCTGGTAGGATTTTCTATTGAAGTATACGAACCCAGCTTAGGGGCTTTGGAGTTTACCACCTCCCCTGCTGATACGTCCTATGATCCAGGAGAAACCGCTACACTCACCATGAGCATCGAAAACTCAGGGAATGATAACATCCGGAATCTGGAAATATCCACCATTCTTCCTGTTGAAGTGGAATTTAATTCTACTGAACCCTTACCGGAAGGCGTTACTCACACTTTTGATTCCGTAACTCGAGAACTCAGGTTCTTTGTTCAGGATGGTTATATAGATACTGGCGATAACTTCAGTATCGACTTTAATGTAGATGTACTGGGGCAATGTTACTTTCTGGAAACTGCCTGTTCAGCGAATTTTTCAATTCAGGCTACGGCCACCTTTACCGGGGAGATCAATACAGATCCTCAAACCACCAACAGTTCAGGAACCCTTGACGAATGTGGATTTGGTAATCACGATCCCAGTACTGTTGATATTAATCAGCCTGCTCAGGTAAATTGGACAACTGCTGCCAACAGCCTGGATACAACCATTGCCTGTGATGATCCTGCCGCCTTAAGTGCAGCTCAAGCACTTGAACCACAAACGGAGTTCTGTGATTTCACCTTAGACAAAGTATCCGGAGTATTTGTTGCCGATCCATCCTGTGAAGCTGAAGGAACGTATACCAATACCTGGACCTTCACAGATGCCTGTGGCCGGGTGAGTGAAACGTTTACTCAGGTTATCACCGTTACAGATACAACGGCACCATCTTTTAACGAAGCCTTACCGGCAGATACCGTCGCTGCTTATGACAATATTCCAAGTCCGGAAACCCTTACAGGATCTGACAGCTGTGATTCTAATCCGAATGTACAATTTCAGGAAAGTTATATCGGAGATGAGAACAGTACTACCTATACTATAGTTAGAACCTGGACTGCAGAGGATTGTGCTGGTAATACCACAGAGCATAGTCAAAAGATTTTCGTGACAGAAAATGGTGATCCCATCGGATTGTCAATCGATGATGTCACAGTAAATGAAGATGCGGGGAAGGCTACATTTACCGTTGCCCACGTGGGAGAAGTTCCGGGAGGATTCACTGTAAATTATTCGTCAGCTGATGGAACAGCCCAGGCACCTTCAGATTACAGTCCTAATTCAGGCGGACTTTCATTTAGCGGCGATCACGGAGAATCATTGATCATTGAAATTGATATTATTGATGATCTGATTACAGAAGATCAGGAAACGTATACCCTTGCCATTACTACAGGAACTAATACTCCGGCAATCAATAAGAGCGTTGGAAATGGTGGTATCACAGATAATGATTCCTCAACTTTAAGTATAGCCGATATCGATGTCAATGAAGCCATCGGTAATGCTACCGTGGTTGTTACCCTTTCAGGGGCGATACAGGAAGCATTTACATTTGATTATAATACTATTGATGGTTCTGCCATCGCGGGAAGTGATTACA
>JABDQM010000096.1 GCA_013042315.1 Flavobacteriaceae bacterium
AAAACTTTGTATTGATTCCCTTCGAGATACTGAATAAATTCTCCCTCGTGGTAAAGCAGACATCCGGTAATGCCCTGCTGATGATTAAAATCCTGTGCTTTTACCAGCATTTCCTGGATCTGATCCAAGTTAAATCCGGGCCTAGCAACGGACCGATAGACTAAACTGAACATAGTCTGTTGTACTTTGGTTAAGGTTGTTGTGCCTAAATATAAGAACTCAAGGTAATTTTTTGCGAACTAATCTGAATATTTCTTCATTTTGTCTCTGATCTGATCGAGACAGAGATTTCCAATACTACCCAAATGAGTATGCCGGGCATTTTTTGGTGACTTGAAATTTCCACTTTCTACTTCATCTCCTATTTGGCGGTAAGCGTCACGAAAGGGAACACCCTTCTGCACCAGTTCATTCATTGCATCTACAGTAAAGAGCAGGTCGTATTTGGGATCGTCTAAAATATCTTTGCGTACCTTGATTTTCTTCAAGCTAAAGGTGGTCATATCCAGACAAGCTTTCAATTCCTGAAAGGCAGGTATCAGACTATTTTTTGTTACCTGAAGGTCTCTATGGTAGCCACTCGGAAGATTGGTGAGCAACATAGATAATTCATTAGGCAGGGCCTGTATGACGTTGCACTTGCCTCGGATTAACTCAAAGACATCGGGATTTTTTTTATGAGGCATAATGCTGCTACCCGTTGTAAGTTCATCCGGGAAAGATATAAAATCGAAATTCTGACTCATATACAAGCATATATCCATGGCCATTTTAGCCAGGGTAGCACCAACACTGGCTAAGGCTGTAGCCGTTACTCTCTCTACCTTTCCTCTTCCCATCTGGGCTGCCACAACATTGTATTTTAGGGTTTTAAATTCCAATTCCTCTGTAGTCATTGCTCGGTCTATCGGAAAAGAACTACCGTACCCTGCTGCACTCCCCAGGGGATTCTGATCGGTAATATCAGAAGCGGCATTGATCAGAATCATATCGTCAATAAGACTCTCCGCATATGCAGAGAACCAGAGTCCGAAAGAAGAAGGCATAGCCACCTGTAAATGGGTATAACCAGGGAGGAGAACATTGCGATGCGTATCTGCCAGTTGGAGTAACAATTCGAACAACTCATTTACTTGCTGCCTCAACACCTCTAATTCGTCTTTGATATACAGTTGGACGGCTACCAGAACCTGGTCATTTCTAGATCGGGCGGTATGAATTTTTTTTCCCGTATCGCCTAGTCGTTCTATCAGCAGAAACTCGATCTTGGAATGCATGTCTTCAAAGGAATCTTCAATGGTAAACTCACCTTTTTCAACAGTTTTTCCAATCGAGTCCAATTCGGATAACAATGCATTATTTTCTTCACTGCTGATCAAACCAATAGCGTGTAACATCTTACAATGCGCCTTGGAGGCCTTTACGTCATAAGCTGCGAGGAAGAGATCCAACTCCCTGTCGTTACCCACAGTAAATCGGTCAATCTTCTCATCGGTTTTCATTCCTTTATCCCAAAGTTTCATATCTCAGTAATTTTGTAGTTCAGAAGGTGGTTCAAAGTAAGAAACCATCTAATAATTTAATGTATAATTCGATTCCCTCCTCAATTTCAGCCACGTAAATATACTCGTCTGCGCTGTGAGAGCGTGTACTGTCGCCTGGTCCAAGTTTAAGTGATGAGCAACTCAGAGCAGCTTGGTCCGAAAGGGTAGGAGAGCCATAAGTGCTTCTTCCCAAAGCCATGCCGCTCTTAACCAAAGGATGATCCTTAGGGATGGACGAAGAATTCAGTCGAAGAGAACGCGGGATCAATTTACAGGGAGCCTGCTCTTTCAGTATACTCGCTATTTCTTTATTAGAATAACAATCGTTGACCCGCACATCAACGACCAAATCAACCTCTGCAGGTACCACATTGTGCTGACTTCCTCCATTGATCTGTGTGACCGTTAATTTTACTTCCCCTAACACTTCAGACACCTTTGGAAATCGGAAATCCTTAAACCAACTGAGCACATCGATGCAATTGTAAATGACGTTATCCGGGTTGGGATGCGCCGCATGGGAGGGTGTTCCACTGACCTTTCCCTCAAATACAACCAGTCCTTTTTCAGCGATGGCCAATTGCATTAGGGTAGGTTCTCCTACAATGGCGACATCGATTCTGGGAAGGATCTTTAACATTGAATTTAAGCCATTCGGACCCGAACTTTCCTCCTCCGCCGAAGCGACTATAATTAGATTATGCGAGAGATCCTCTTTTTCATAGAAATGTGTAAATGTTGCAATGAGTGACACTAATGCCCCTCCGGCATCATTACTTCCTAACCCATAGAGTTTGCCCTCTTCTATTGCTGGCTGAAATGGTTTTCTGGTATAGGCCGAATTGGGCTTCACAGTATCGTGATGTGAATTGAGAAGCAAATTGGGTTTGTTCTCATCGTAGTGCTTATTAAAAGCATACACGTTGTTTTTCTCTCTTTTAAATGGAATTTGATGAGCTTTAAACCACTGTTCCAGAACTTGTGCAGTACCATCTTCTTCAGAGGAGAAAGAGGGGGTGGCAATCAATCCCTTTAAGAGATCAATGGCTTCACTGATAAGTTTTGAGATTTCCTTTGTCATAGGGTCAATGTTGTATAATTCGATGATTTAGCTTGCAACATATTGATATTTCCGATACATACCTTGTGCACAGAATGGTCCAGAGCGTGAAAGCAATTTTCCATTTTTGGAAGCATACCTTCACCTATTCGCTTTTCTCTAAGTAAGCTGTAATAGGTTTGCTTATTGATATGCGAAATTACTGAAGCCTCATCGTTAATGTCTGTTAACACTCCTGGTTTTTCAAAGCAATAGTAAAGAGTAGTTCTGTATTCTGTAGTGAGGGCAATAGCGAGTTCAGATGCAATGGTATCAGCATTTGTATTGAGTATTTGTCCCTGTCCGTCATCCGTAAGGGCACAAAAAACCGGAACCAACGCTGTTTCTAGAAAACTCAGTAAGGACTTTGTTCGTATGGAGACGATGTCCCCAGCGAAGCCGTAATCGATAGATTTAACCGGTCTTTTTATTGCTTTGATCACACCTGCATCCGCTCCACTTAGCCCCAGGGCATTGCATTGCAAGGCTTGCAATTTACTAACAATCGTCTTGTTGACCAGTCCGGCATAGACCATAATAGCCACTTCGAGAGCCTGTTTATCGGTTATTCGCCTACCTTCTACCATAGTAGGTTTGATCCCGAGTTTTTCGCTCAGGGAAGATGCTTTTTTTCCACCTCCATGAACCAGTATTTTAGGGCCGGGTAGTTGCGAAAAAGAGGACAGGAATCGCGATAGCTCTGTGCTATTTTCGATAATATTACCTCCAATTTTAA
>JABDQM010000097.1 GCA_013042315.1 Flavobacteriaceae bacterium
AACACAATAAATAATAGTCGTTTCATGGTTATTAGTTTTGTTGTTCAATCAAAAATAAAGAAGATTCGCTTACTAGTCAAGTAATACTATTGTTAAAAAACAGTTAAACTATTAGTATATGATAGTAATACTATTAAATTTGTCTTCGTTAAATGAATTTTTATGAAACGTTTGTTGCAGACCATCAAGATAGAAGTGAATCGCAAAACATACGTGAAAGACCCGGAATCGTCTGATTTAGGTAAGCGCATTGTGGAACACAGTATTCTTATGATCCATAAAATAGGTTTCGATTCTTTTACCTTCAAAAAACTGGGAGCCAGCATTGGGTCTAATGAAAGTTCCATCTATAGATATTTTGAAAACAAGCACAAATTGTTACTTTACCTAACTTCCTGGTATTGGGGCTGGCAGGAGTATCAATTTGTTTTTGCCACCAATAGTATAGCCGATCCTTCAGAAAAATTGCGCAAGGCGATCGAGGTAATAAGTAAACCTGTGGTCCTTGATGATTCCTTTACCCACATCAATGAAGTGCTCCTTAATGATATTATTATAAACGAATATTCCAAATCGTACTTAACCAAGGAAGTTGATACAGAGAACAAGGAAGGTTATTTTGAAATCTATAAAAGAATGGTTCTGAGGATCAGTGAGATGATCCAGGGAGTGGATCCCAACTATCCGTATTCCTTAAGCCTTGCCAGCACGGTTTTGGAAGGATCTCTCCACCAGTATTTTCTAACACAACATTTCCCATCCCTGACCAATTGCAATAAAAAGGTAACACCTACAGACTATTTTGCACATTTGGTTTTTAATTCTCTTAACAAGTAATATATGGCAAAGACCGTACTCACGGCCTGGCAGCGATTGCTGGGACTTCTGAAGTTGGATAAAAGGGACATTTTTCAGATTTTTTATTACGCCATTTTTGCGGGGCTGGTGAACCTGTCACTTCCCCTGGGGATACAGGCTATTATCAATCTGATACAAGGGGCCCAAATCAGTACTTCCTGGATCGTACTCGTTATTTTAGTGACCCTGGGGGTTGCTTTTGCTGGGATATTACAGCTGATGCAAATCAGGATCATTGAAAATGTGCAGCAAAAGATATTTACAAGGTCTTCTTTTGAATTCGCCTACCGATTCCCGAAGATAAAACTGAGTGAACTCAGGAACCTCTATCCGCCGGAATTGGCCAATCGATTCTTTGATACGCTTACGGTACAGAAAGGCCTTGCTAAAATACTGGTGGATTTTCCGGCAGCCTTACTTCAGATCATTTTTGGACTAATGCTGCTCTCATTTTACCATCCTTTCTTTATTATCTATGGTTTTTTACTCCTCCTCCTGATCTACTTTGTCTTTAAATTCACAGCTCAGAAAGGATTAGAAACGAGCCTGGAAGAATCTGAAAACAAATACAAAGTTGCCCATTGGTTACAGGAAGTTGCTAGGTCTATCATCAGTTTTAAACTCTCTGGCAAAACCAGCTTGGCCATGGAAAAGAACGATGCGCTCGTTGAAAAATACCTGGAAGCACGCGAGAGCCATTTCCGGATCCTTGTGATCCAGTTTATCCAGATGATCGGATTTAAGGTGCTGGTGACGGTTGGACTTCTGCTGATAGGTGGAATTCTTGTACTTAACCAGGAAATGAATATCGGGCAATTTGTAGCTGCAGAGATCATCATTCTGTTGGTAATCAACAGTGTTGAAAAACTAATCCTGGGTCTGGAAACTTTTTATGACCTTCTAACCTCCCTTGAAAAATTAGGTCAGGTTGTGGATAAGGATCTTGAACCTGTAAATGGGGAACGCCCGTTTGGAGAAGAGGATTCATTTGATGTGGAATTAAAGGATCTTAAGTATAATGTTCCCGGTACAAACAAGCCTATTATCGATAATTTATCCCTTATGATCACACCGGGATGTACGATCCTGATAAAAGGCGACAGCAGTTCGGGGAAATCTACCTTGCTAAGACTCATTGCAGGGATCGTAGAGCCGGATCAGGGGGCCATATACGTTAACAATGTTTCCTTAAAATCGATCTCCCTGAACTACTACAGATCCCATATAGGTCAGTCTCTAACAGAGGAAAGTCCGTTCGAAGGCAGCATCCTGGAAAATATCACCTTCGGAGATACCTCAGTAACCGAAAAAGAAGTGTACTGGGCACTCGAAAAGGCAGGCCTTACCGAATTTGTAAAAGAACAACCTATGGGGCTCAGGACGATGCTATATCCTGAAGGACAACAGATTCCTTATGTAGTATCGAGAAAGATTGTGCTTGCCCGGAGTATTGTGCGCAAGCCCAGATTGCTTATTCTAAAAGATCCTCTTGATCATTTTAACCCGGAAGAGGCAGATCGGATTATCGATTTCTTAATAGACAGGTCTAATCCCTGGGCCCTGGTCGTGGTTAGTCAGAATTCCCGATGGATGAAAAAATGTACGCGGATCATCACTATGAAGAATGGTAAAATAA
>JABDQM010000387.1 GCA_013042315.1 Flavobacteriaceae bacterium
GAAAATAGTGGGAACCAAATTTCCATCACAAGTGATTACGGCAGTGTTGCTTTTATAAAACGATAAACTCAAAAAAATACAACAATGAAAAAAGTACAAATTCTATGCATGTTGCTCATCTTCGCAAACATTTCTTGTGCCCAATGGGGTAAAAAAGTAAAAGGAAACGGTGAGGTTGTTACCATTGAGCGAATCACCGGAGATTACGATGGCGTCTCGGTTGGTGGGTGGTTTGATGTGGAACTCGTCTCCGGGAAAGAAGGTTCGGTAAGTATAAAAGGAGAAGAGAATCTATTGGAATATATCATCACAGAAGTCAAGGATGGCAAATTGGTTGTGAAAGTAGAGAAAGGAATTAATCTTCAACCTTCATCCTGGAAATCAGGAGGCATTTCTGTAACTATACCTGTTGAGGAGATCAACTACTTAAGTATGTCAGGGTCAGGAGACCTCGAAGGGAGAACGGTGTTGAAATCGTCAGATTTTAAAACAAGGATGTCGGGTTCAGGAGATATGGAGGTAGCGCTTGAAGTTGAAAATCTGGAAGTAAAGGTTTCCGGATCAGGAGATATGAACCTCAGTGGGAGTACAGACACTATGGAAGTTCAAATTTCCGGTTCAGGTGATGTACATGCCTATGATCTGGAAGCTAATCACGTAAGTGCTACCGTTTCCGGTTCGGCTAACATCAGAGTTACCGCCAAGGAATCCCTCAAAGCGAGAGTTTCGGGATCGGGGGATATATCCTACAGAGGAAATCCGGAAAAAATAGACAGCAAAACATCAGGTTCGGGAGATATCTCCAAAGGATAGCACTACTGAGCACAAAATAAAGAAGGCCCCTCTATTCAGGGGCTTTTTTATTGACTCTAAGGAGCAGATATGCCCCGAGTATAAAAAAGACACCCAAAAAGATGGTCGCGTTACGCATGCTCCCGGTAAATTGAGCTACAACCCCATACAGAAAGGTGCCTATGATGATTCCAATCTTTTCAGAAACATCGTAAAAACTGAAAAAGGATGCCGTATCCTTGGTTTCCGGCAGGAATTTAGAGTAGGTAGATCTCGACAAGGCCTGAATTCCGCCCATCACCACTCCCACGCAGCCAGCTGCAATGTAAAACTCTGTCGGACTTGTAACGTAATAAGCGTAGATACAGATCCCGATCCAAAGGATATTAACTACAACCAGCGTTCTGATATTTCCAAAATGCTCAGAAGCCCTGGCCGTAAACGTGGCTCCTATAACAGCCACTAACTGAATAACCAAGATACTGACGATAAGTCCCACAGTACGCTCTTCATCCGAGCCCCAATTAATTTCTTCCTCCCCAAAATAGGCTGCGATCAGCATTACGGTCTGAACGGCCATACTGTAGACGAAGAACGCCCCGAGGTAACGTTTCAGTTTTCGTTGCTCCCCCAGCTGTTGCCAAACACCCCGTAGCTCTCTGAAACCGTTTAATACAATATGACTTCTTGGGCCTTTTCTCTTGTTTCCTTTGGGTAGGTGATAAAAAGTGTACTGACTAAATAGTATCCACCAGATACCTACCGAAGCAAAGGAGTATCGCATAGCAAGTAGCTCTGCCCCTTCCCCTTGTATTCCAAAAATAGCCGGCTTCATCACCATAGCCAGGTTGATAAGAAGGAGAATCACACTTCCTATATAGCCCATGGAAAAACCTTTGGCGCTTATCCTGTCCTGCTGCTCGGGGTAAGCAATATCGGGTAGATACGAATTGTTGATGGCAAAACTTACCCAAAATCCCACCAAACCAAAGAAATAACAAATAAGACCCGCCTCTATGTGTTCAAGAGAGAACCAGTACAAGCCTATACAGGCAATCCCTCCCAAATAGCAGAAGAATTGCATAAAGACTTTTTTGTTCCCGAGGTAATCGGCAATACCAGAAATAAAAGGAGTGATTAGGGCAATGCACACAAATGCCAGGGAGGTGGTATAGCTGATCAACGGTGCCCTTGCGATCTCGCCTCCAAAGATGCTGATCTTTTCGATCCCTGCAACCCTGAATAAAGCACCGTAATAAATGGGGAAAATGGCGGAGGCAATCACAAGACTATAGACCGAATTAGCCCAGTCGTAAAACGCCCAAGCATTCAGCAGTTTTTTACTTCCCTTGATAAGGATAGTCCGGGCCATAGAATTTAAGTATACTTAGATCACACGCATCGACTACACTTCACAGAATTATAAAAGAACTGTAATAGTCTATTGAAAACTTGTCACGCCATATTTTTTAGCCTCTTCTTTAGCCAGTGGTGCCCAGTTTGTGAGATTCGTGATACGCGTATCGTTGGAAGGGTGGGTACTCAAAAATTCAGGAGGTGCCTGACCACCAGAATTCGCCTTCATCCGTTTCCACAATTCCGCAGCTTCGTCAGGGTTATATCCTGCGATAGCCATGATCTGTAGCCCAATCCGGTCTGCTTCAGTTTCATGACTTCGGCTAAATGGCAACATAACTCCTACGGTAGATCCGATGCCATAAGCCTGATTGAATATATTTCGTTTTTGAGGATCATCTATGGCGATATTTCCTGCTACCGCGATGCCCTGTTGGATCATCCCGGCACTCATACGTTGAGCCCCGTGATCTGCCAGAGCATGAGCCACTTCGTGTCCCATCACTACAGCAATCCCCGTCTCATCCTCACAAATCGGCAGAATTCCTGTATAAAATACGATCTTCCCCCCCGGCATACACCAGGCATTTACGGTCTCATCCTGCACCAGATTGTACTCCCATTGGTAATCCTGGAGATAACCCGGATAGCCGTTAGCGCTTAGCCAGCGTTCAGCAGCCTTGGCGATACGTTGTCCCACAGAAGAAATAGTCTTTGCTTCATTTGTACCCGTAACTACTTTATTCTCCTTTAGAAATTCATCGTATTGAGCAAAAGCTGTGGGAAATATGGAATTATTCTGATAAAAATTTAAGGTACTTTTTCCTGTGAAGGGATTGGTCTTGCATCCCAGTATTCCAAGGAACACTAATACAATCAGATATAGCTTCTTTTTCATTTTAAGTTCTTTGAGTGGAATTTACAAAAAATCACTTTCCGATAATATGAAGGGTGGTAAATTCTTTGGTAACATGTATGGTATTGCTACCGTTCATTTTGACATCTTTCAGGGCGATAGTCTCGTTATCCAGCTGAATTGACTTTATTTTAAAGGGAAGACCCATCAGATTGAGTTTAAAGGTCTCATAGGTGGTAATGAAATTCCCATCTTTAAATTGCTGTAAGATGAGTTCATTATCTTTTCCGGTTAATTTAAAATTCCGAAGACTGAATTCCCCCTTGGTATAATCGTATCCGTCCTGAGCATCCTCGTAGATCATGGAATTTTCAATACCGTTTTTGTAATACACGTCTAGTTGGAGTTCTTCAATTTTTAATTCTCCCACGTATTGCTGAACAGGGTATTTGGGGATGATTGCTCCTTCTTTTATAAATATCGGGATCTTGTCTATATCAGCATCAACCCATTTTTCTGAACCTCCTTCTACAGTTTCGTTTGTCCAGTAATCGTACCAAATACCCCTGGGAATGTACATCCTTCGACCTTTGGCATTTGGCTCCTGAATGGGGCATACGAGAATTTGTTCGCCAAAAATAAATTCATCCGTACGGAAATGTGTTTGCTGATCCTCCTGGTCGTGATAGACCAAAGGCTTTATCATAGGAACACTCTCCTTGTAATACCTGTAAAAACTTGTGTAGAGGTAAGGTAACAACTGGTATCTCAGTTCTATAAATTTCCTTACAATATTGGTGACCTCCTTGTCGAAAGACCAGGGTTCCTGATCGCCGTGATCCCCACTGCTGTGAACTCTGCAGAAAGGGTGGAAAATTCCCAATTGTATCCAGCGGGCAAATAATTCCCCGTTGGGCTGTTCGGCAAACCCACCAATATCAGTTCCCACAAAAGACATTCCACTGACGCACATTCGTTGTACCTGAACATTGGCGATCCAGAGGTGTTCCCATGTAGCTACGTTATCCCCCGTCCAGGTAGACGCAAATCTTTGCGTTCCGGAATACCCCGCTCTGGTGATAACAAATGGCCTTTTGGGATAAACGTATTTCTTTACACCTTCGTAAGTAGCCCTTACCATTTGCATCCCGTAGATATTATGCGCTTTCCTGTGACTGCAGGGATGCCCGTCAAAGTCGTGCCGCGTATC
>JABDQM010000388.1 GCA_013042315.1 Flavobacteriaceae bacterium
AATACGCCAGTGCCACCAAGAAACTGATGGAGGATAAAAACCACGACTACGGTGAAGCTTGGCGTGAGATGCGGGTAAGCTCATTAACCGATCTTATCCTTCAGAAATTACTGAGGGTAAAACAAATAGAAGATAACAAAGGAGTAACCCTGGTCAGTGAAGGCATTGGTGCCAATTATCAGGATATTATCAATTATGCGGTTTTCGCCATGATCCATCTGGAAGAGGAATCTTCCTGATACTATAAATGCGAACTATGAAGATTATTGTTACGATTTCAAGAATTTTCGTCGGGGTGCTGTTTATCCTTTCGGGCCTTATTAAACTCAACGACCCCGTAGGCTTTTCCTTTAAACTGGAAGAGTATTTCAGTCCGGCAGTGCTCGACCTGCCCTTCTTTACGCCCTATGCACTGGCCCTGGCGATCTTCCTGGTTATTTTTGAAGTAGTTCTGGGGGTTTTACTTTTACTCGGTTACCAGAAAAAGATCACCTTGTGGAGCTTACTGGGGATGATTGTGTTCTTTACTTTCCTCACTTTTTACTCGGCCTACTTCAATAAGGTTACAGACTGCGGGTGTTGTGGCGATGCAGTTAAACTAACTCCCTGGGAATCCTTTACAAAAGATGTGGTACTTTTAGTCCTCATCCTGCTTCTGTTCTACGGGAAGAAGTACATACAGCCGGTTTTTATAGCAAAAACTTCAATGGCTATTCTCCTTGTTTCTCTTCTGGCCTGTGTGTTGTTCGTCAACCAGGTAATCAATCATTTGCCCTCTATCGATTTCAGACCCTATAAGATAGGAGCAAACATTTCAGAAGGTATGAGCGTCCCTGCGGATGCTCCTAAAGCAATCTTTGAATATGCCTGGACTTTCGATGTGGATGGGGAGAGGACAACTATTGTGACACAGGGGGAGTATCCCACTGTTGACGGGGAGTTTATTGAAGTGGAGACCAAAGAAATCCAGAAGGGGTATGAACCCCCCATCCATGATTTTACGATAGAAGAAGCAGGTGTTGACATGGCTAAACAACTTCTTTCTGAGGATAATCTCGTCATGGTAATTGCCTATGATCTTGCCAAAAGCAATTTTAAGGTCTTTCAGGAAGTTAAGGATGTTACTGATAGAGCAATTTCAAAAGGCTACAAGGTTATTGGGATGTCGGCTTCTAATGAAGAATGGAGTACTCCGGTGATAGATGAGTACGGTCTCGGTTTTCCTTTTTATTTTACGGATGAAACTACTCTTAAGACCATAGTCCGCTCTAATCCCGGTGTTCTCGTTCTTGAAAGAGGTACTATAAAACAAAAAGTCCATTATAATGACATGGATGAACTTCTATTCTTAAACTGATCAATAATAAAATTATGAGAAATAAAATTGTAGCCGGAAACTGGAAAATGAATAAGAACAGGGCAGAAACGGCCCAGTTGATAGATGAGTTGATGTCGGCTGTTACACCATCTACTGCCGAAGTGATGATCGCCCCCACCTTTGTGAATTTGGCGGAAGCCGTTACTCAACTCGATGGTTCATTTATCGAAGTGGCTGCCCAGAATATGCACTTTGCCGAAAGTGGGGCCTACACAGGTGAGATATCTGCAGACATGCTTCAATCAATCGG
Organism: Flavobacteriaceae bacterium; assembly: GCA_013042315.1. GTDB lineage: Bacteria > Bacteroidota > Bacteroidia > Flavobacteriales > Flavobacteriaceae > Muriicola. The sequence continues at coordinate 1,629 of JABDQM010000388.1, forward strand.
TATAAAAACGGTAATTCTAGGCCATTCTGAACGAAGGGCTTATTTTGGGGAAGACGATGCGCTCCTGGCCAAAAAAGTCGATGCCGCCCTCAAAGCAGGTATCCGGATCATTTTCTGTTTCGGGGAGGAATTGCAGGATCGGAAAAGTGGAGATCATTTTAAAGTGGTAGGGAGTCAGTTAAAAAACGGCCTGTTCCACCTCGATGGCGATTCCTGGAAAAATATCGTCCTGGCTTATGAGCCCGTTTGGGCCATTGGTACAGGGGAAACTGCCTCACCAGAACAAGCTCAGGAAATGCACGCCTTTATCCGTAAGACTATCGCAGAAGCCTATAATAATCAGATAGCTCAGGATGTTACCATCCTCTATGGTGGCAGTGTAAAGCCCGGTAATGCAGAAGAGATCTTTTCAAAGCCAGATGTGGACGGCGGACTAATTGGTGGGGCTTCTCTGGTTGCATCAGATTTTGCTGCTATAGTAGCTGCAGCCCAGTAAGATGAGTTACGCCTACCTGGAATACCACTTTGAGATCGTACCCAGGGATCCGGGATCTGAGATCCTGCTAGCCGAATTAGCAGAGCTTCCTTTTGAGAGCTTTGAAGAAACTGAAAATGGCCTGAAGGCTTATGTCCGAAGGTCCGAATGGGAGGAAGAACTGCTTGGGCATATCAGTCTTTTGGACAATCCAGCTTTTAAAATTAATTACCATTTCCGCGAAATTCCAGCAGAAAACTGGAATAAAAAGTGGGAGACGCATTTTGATCCCATTGAGATAGACACAAGATGCAGGGTTAGGGCACCTTTCCATGCAAAAGAAGAAGTGTCCTTTGATATTGTGATCGAACCAAAGATGAGTTTTGGTACCGGGCACCATGAAACCACCTATTTGATGCTCAAATTTATTCTGGACATGGACCTCCAGGGTAAGTCGGTACTCGACATGGGTTGCGGGACGGCTGTTTTGGCTATACTGTCTGCGATGAAGGGCGCCAGATCCGTAGATGCCATAGATATCGATCACTGGAGTTATGTCAACTCCCTGGAAAACGTAAAAAGGAACAACCAGGAACAGATTCGGGTTCTCGAAGGGGATGTGAAGGCTATTCCCGAAATGAAATACGACCTGATTCTCGCCAATATAAACAGGAATATTTTACTGTCTGATATTTCTGCCTATTCAGAGCATTTGGAAGAAAAAGGGCAATTACTGCTAAGCGGATTTTATAAAGCAGATTCAGAAATGATAAACAGGAAGTGTCTGGAGGCCGGTCTGCGTCTGAAAACACAGCTTAAAAAAAATTCCTGGATGGCTGTTCTTTATCATAAAGACCGACTATAGAATAAGGGCCAATGCAGCCCATATAGCTTTGAAACAAATCGATCTATGAAAAAATCCGTCCGAAATGTAAAGTCGGAAAAATCACTATATTAGTAAAAATTCTTCGCTATGGGACAAAAAGAAAAATTTTCAGAAGAGCTGCTTTTAGAAGAAGTCACAGTAAAACAACATGAGATCGTCCTGTTTAATGATGATGTGAATACTTTTGATCACGTTATCGAAACTCTTATTGGTGTTTGCGACCATACCCCGGAACAGGCAGAACAATGTTCTCTTATCGTTCATTACAACGGGAAATGTACCGTAAAAACAGGAGAATACGATGATTTAAAACC
>JABDQM010000389.1 GCA_013042315.1 Flavobacteriaceae bacterium
ATATCAAGGGCGTACACATCTTTAAATCCATTTTCATAAAGGTATGCCACCTCATATCCGTTCCCTGCTCCGGGCACCAGGATTCTGATGTCCTTAGAGGATAATTGATCGATGTAAGCCTTTAAAGGAGAAGATACCTCCCCAATGTCCCATCCCATTTTACGGTTGAGATATCGCTGATCCCAAAATTCTCTAGTCCCCTTCATCCAGGTATTCATCAATATTCCTTCGATCTTTCTTTGTAGGCCTTCCAGTTCCTTTTTTTCGATAGTATTCCTGGGCAAGACGCTGTGCCTCCTGATGCTCAAACGCTTCCGCCGGAGTGGTGTCTGTACGATAGAGCCCTACGATCTTAGCGCCTACCCGGCTATCCGGAATTTCCAGAACGGTAAGCTGGAAGTCGATCTGATTCTTGCGTAAAGTTATTTTATCGGTGGGAAACACCTCCCTTGAAGGTTTGGTGACTTGCTCATTGATTTTTACATGTCCCTTTTTACACGCCTCTGTTGCCTGGTTACGGGTCTTGTAATAGCGGGTACACCAAAGGTATTTGTCTATGCGCATAAAGGAATTAAAATCTTTGTTAAGGTCTTCTACAAAAATAGGGGAAAATTGTATCTTGCGCCCGATAAAAAGAATGCTATGCCTTTCAGAAAGGTCGTTTTAAGAATGACCGCCTTTATTTTAATTCTTTCCTGTGGAAATGACGATGGTGTCGACTTTGAAGTGATCCCACCAAGGCTGTTAAGCGAAGTGGTCATTGAAGATAATGCCACCTTACAAGAATACTTGCAGACCCATTTCTACAACTATGAGGATTTTCAAAATCCCCCTGCTGATTTTGACTTTCAGGTACAATTAGATACCATTGCCGGTGCCAACAGCGATAAACGCCCTTTAATAGACGATGTTCAAACGATAACCATAGAGGTTGAATCTGAAGATTTCGATTTGGAGGACAACGAGACCGTACAGCATACGCTTTACTATCTTATCGCCCGAGAGGGGGCAGGTGCTTCTCCAACGGCAGCCGATTCTACATTTGTCAAATACGAAGGCTCCCTGCTTAATGGAGAATTATTTGACGCAACCGCAGACTATACCTGGCAGTACCTACCTTTTTTCTTAAGGGGTTACGGACAGGCCATGACCAAGTTTAAAGTAGGAGACGCCATTGTTCAAAATCCTGACGGTACTACAGAAATTACTAATAGTGGAGTAGGAGTGATGTTCCTCCCCTCAGGCCTTGCCTATTTTAACGGTACTACGGGCGGAATTCCCGCTTATTCCCCTCTTATTTTTAAAGTAGCTGCAGGATTATACATTCCCGAAACAGATTATGATAGTGATGGGATTCCCTCTTTTATGGAAGATCTCAACGGAGACGGCGATGTGACAGATGATAATACGGATTTGGAAAGAGAAGAAGCTTTAAGATCTCCGGCTTTTCCTAATCACATAGATCCGGATGATGATGAAGATGGTATCTTAACTATTGATGAGATTATAATTGATGATCAGGGAAATATCAGCTTTCCTGACGATGATAATGATGGAATTCCCAATTATCTCGACAGAGATAGTTGATTGCGCTATCGATATGAAATAAAAAAAGGCCCTGAGAATATCAGGGCCTTTTTTTTAAAGTGCTAATGAGAAGCTCAGGATGAGCTGATCGGGTCTTGTATCGATCCGGCTTTGCGGCACGGTTGTAATATTAGAATTAATAAAAGTGGCTTCGTTATCACTAAAGCCCCTTTCATATCTAAGATCTATACCCAACTTCCCAAGATTGATCCCGGCTCCGATATTTAGTCCGATCGTAAAATCGTTTCGCACATCGCTGATAGTAATACCGTCATACTCTGTATCGAGAATATATTGAAACGCCGGACCACCAAACAAGTGCAGGGGACCAATTATTTTTGTCCCAATTAATAATGGCACGTCCAATTTCTGCATTTTGAAATCCTCATTGTCATAATCAGAAGAAATGCTGGTGTACACAACTTCAGGCCTGAAATAAACCCTGGAACCAATCTGGCCAAAAAATCCGATGTGATAACCCACATTTCTGTCGGGATTCCTGGCGGCCTCTCCGGCGGATTCAAAATAATCCCCATTGGCGTTGTAGTTGAGTCCGGCTTTTACCCCAAACTTTGAATCGACTTGTGCATAAGAAATTGCTGAAAGGGCGGCAAGAGCCACCGTAAGAAGTGTTTTTTTCATAATGTGTTTTTTTAAGACAGTTTTAGGATATCAAGAATGATACCGAAAACTATGCCTTTCTCTTTAACACCTCGTAAACGGCCTTCTTTACAGCTTTATTGTCTAATCCGTATTTTTCCATTAACTGCTCTGCTGTGCCACTCTCCCCGAAGGTGTCTTGTGTTGCCACAAACTCTTGTGGAGCAGGGTAATGTGTAGTGAGCGTTCTTGCGATGCTCTCTCCTAATCCGCCTAAAAAATTGTGTTCTTCAGCAGTGACCACACAGCCTGTTTTTCGGATAGAAGTAAGAACGGCTTCCTCATCAAGAGGTTTGATGGTGTGGATATTGATTACTTCAGCTGATATACCTTCGCTTTCCAGGGATTCTGCAGCTTGCAAGGCTTCCCAGACCAAGTGGCCGGTAGCGATGATGGTAACGTCTGTACCTTCGGTAAGTTTTACTGCCTTGCCTATTTCGAAGACTTGATCCGGATCAGTAAAATTAGGCACCTTTGGTCGTCCGAATCTTAAGTATACCGGTCCCTCATGCTCGGCAATTGCCAGGGTTGCAGCCTTCGTTTGGTTAAAATCACAACCGTTGATCACAGTCATTCCGGGAAGCATTTTCATCAAGCCTATATCTTCCAGAATTTGGTGTGTAGCTCCATCCTCACCCAGGGTTAAACCGGCATGAGAAGCACATATTTTTACATTTTTACCTGAGTAGGCTATGGATTGCCTGATCTGATCGTAGACCCTCCCGGTTGAAAAGTTGGCAAATGTCCCCGTAAATGGGATAAAACCACCAATGGTTAATCCGGCGGCAATTCCCATCATATTGGCTTCGGCTATACCTACCTGGAAAAAACGCTCGGGGTTTTCTTCAATAAACTGTTCAATTTTTAAGGATCCCACCAGGTCGGCACACAAGGAAACCACCTTGGGATTCGTTCTTCCCAGTTCGGTCATTCCAGCTCCGAAACCACTACGAGTATCTTTTTTTCCCTGATCTATGTACTTTTTCATCTTGTTTCCTTCTTGCTAGTATTAATAATCGCCCAATGTTTCGGGATTCTGGTCTAGTGCAGTTTGTAATTGTTCGTCATTGGGAGCTTTCCCGTGCCATGCGTGCGTATGCATCATAAAATCAACTCCATTCCCCATCACAGTATGCATAATTACACAAACGGGTTGGCCTTTTCCCGTTCTGCTTTTTGCCTCTTTCATTGTCTTAATCAAAGCATTGATGTTATTCCCTTCTTTCAGTTCGATGACATCCCAACCAAAGGTTTTAAATTTGGCTCCCACATCTCCTAGTGACATCACCTCCTCGGTAGCTCCATCGATCTGTTGCCCGTTCCGGTCGATGGTGGCTATGAGGTTATCCACCTTTTTACTCCCGGCGTACATAATAGCTTCCCAGTTCTGACCTTCCTGCAGCTCTCCATCGCCGTGCAAGCTATAGATCAGATGTTCGTCCTTGTTCAGCTTCTTAGCCAAGGCAGCTCCTACGGCTACTGACATCCCCTGTCCAAGAGAACCCGAAGCAATTCGCACTCCCGGTAGTCCTTCATGAGTTGTAGGGTGCCCTTGCAAACGAGAATTTAACAATCTAAAAGTGTTTAATTCTTCGATGGGAAAAAATCCTTTTCGGGCAAGGACGCTGTAGTAAACAGGAGAGATGTGTCCGTTGGAAAGGAAAAAGAGGTCTTCGCCAATCCCATCCATCGAAAAGGAACTTTTTAAGTCCATAAGTTCAAAATACAGGGCGACAAAAAATTCTGTACATCCCAGCGACCCTCCCGGGTGGCCAGAATTAACCTTGTGAACCATCCTGACAATATCCCTGCGAACCTGGATGATGATCTTCTCTAAATCTTGTGATGCTGACATAAAAATCGTCTTAATTTCGGCTAAAAGTAACGGCTATCTTTTGCTTCCACAACTGGAGTTATTACAATTTATTAACGAAGTGGTGAAGACCTAACTTTATTTTTTTGTTAGGGAAATTCTATAGTGTGTTAGCTATCTTTGACTTCTCAATTAAGCTATTGCAATTTAAACTACAACATACAGATCCGGCTTCCAAGGCCAGGGCCGCGGAAATGATTACGGATCACGGCAGCATAAAAACTCCAATCTTTATGCCAGTGGGTACCGTAGCCTCGGTGAAAGGCGTTCACCAACGAGAACTTCGGGAAGAAATTGATCCGGATATTATTTTAGGCAATACTTACCATCTTTATTTACGTCCCAAACCCGAGATTTTACACCAAGCCGGGGGCCTGCACGCCTTTATGGGGTGGGATCGCAATATCCTGACCGACAGTGGAGGATATCAGGTCTATTCACTATCGGGGAATAGAAAAATCCGGGAAGAAGGGGTCAAATTTAAATCCCACATCGATGGCTCAACTCATATGTTCTCACCTGAGCGGGTCATGGAAATCCAGAGGATTATAGGGGCTGATATTATTATGGCTTTTGACGAATGTACTCCATATCCATGCGACTATAAATACGCCGAACGTTCTATGCACATGACTCACAGGTGGCTGGAGCGCTGTATTACCCATTTGGAGAAGACCCCATTGCTTTACGATTATGCACAGACCTTTTTCCCGATCGTTCAGGGATCAACCTATAAAGATCTCAGAAAGCAATCTGCCGAGTACATTGCCGGGGTAGGAGCAGAAGGAAACGCTATTGGTGGATTGTCAGTGGGTGAACCCGCAGAGGAGATGTACGGAATGACCGAAGTAGTTTGTGATATCCTCCCGGAGGATAAACCCAGATACCTCATGGGTGTTGGAACACCGATCAATCTCCTTGAGAATATTGCGCTGGGTATTGATATGTTCGACTGTGTAATGCCTACCAGAAATGGACGCAATGGGATGTTATTTACGGCCGAGGGTACCATAAATATCAAGAACAAAAAATGGGAAAACGATTTCTCTGCTATCGATGAACACGGACCCACCTTTGTAGACAAGGAGTATTCCAAGGCCTACCTGAGGCATCTTTTTGTCGCGAAGGAATATCTGGGTAAGCAAATTGCCACAATTCATAACCTCGGCTTTTACCTGTGGTTGGTAAGGGAAGCCAGAAATCATATTTTAGCGGGAGATTTTACTCCCTGGAAAGCTAAAATGGTTAAACAAATGGATAAGCGCTTGTAATGCTGAAGATACTGGATCGTTACATCTTGAAACGCTATCTCCTGACTTTTGGGACGATGCTGCTGTTGTTTGTGCCGATTGGAATAATGCTCAACCTTGCGGAGCAAATAGGGAAGATGATAGACAATGAAGCCCCACTGAATGAGATCTTGGTCTATTATATGAATTTTACCATCTATATCGGTAATCTGCTGTTTCCGATATTTCTATTTCTTTCTATCATATTCTTTACCTCTAAATTAGCGAACAATACAGAGATCGTTGCCATACTGAGTTCAGGGGTGTCCTACAATCGATTTTTAAGACCGTATTGGATCGGTGCCTCAATCATCGCGGTAATGATGTTTTTTATGAGCATGTTTATTGTTCCCAACGCCAGTATCGGATATCATGAATTCAAGTTTAAGTACCTCAAAAAAGGCAAACGAGACAGAGTTACCAGCAATATCTTTAATCAACTGAATGAAAATGATTTTATCTACGTCAGTAGTTTTGATCCCGATCGTCAAATAGGGTATAATTTTACTTTTGAGCACTTTGGGGAAGACAACAAACTAGAGAGAAAAATAAGTGCAGGCAACATCCGATGGGTTTCTAAAGACAGCCTGTATAGACTCACAAGCTATACGAGTCGCCAGCTTGTAGGGGAAAAGGAAGTTGTTGTAACGAAACGCAGGCTGGATACTATTTTTAATTTTAAAATTGACGACCTGACCCCGGTTTCCTATGTGGCTGAGACCAAGAACCTTTTTGAGCTCAATAAGTTTATTAATACACAGAAGAAAAAAGGCGCTTCTAATATCAACACCTATATCCTGGTGAAATACAAACGCTGGGCCCTGCCCCTTGCTGCATTTATCCTAACAATTATCGGAGTGGCAGTTTCATCCGTGAAACGAAGAGGTGGAATGGGAGTCAATCTTGCTTTTGGAATTGGTGTAGCTTTTATTTATATCTTTTTTGATAAGGTCTTCGGCACTCTGGCAGAACAGTCGGGTTTTTCTCCCTTGCTAGCCGTTATTATTCCCAACCTGGCCTTTGGAGTACTCGGATTCTACTTATTGCAAAAAGCCAAGAGGTAGCTTAAAAAAACATTCCCTGGGTTGCGATCGGATTTGCCAACAGTAGGGATCGTCAAAAAGCAAAATCACAGCGGTCAGGTTTGCATTTATATTTTATATTTGTGGGCAGAATCAACCGAAACGAAGAAGAGATGGAATATTTGGATTTTGAGCTTCCCATAAAAGAATTGGAAGAGCAGTTGGAGAAATGTCAGATCATTGGGGAAGAGAGCGATGTAGATGTTACCGAGACCTGCAAGCAGATAGAAAAAAAACTCTCCGAGACCCGGAAACAGATCTATAAAAACCTCTCGGCATGGCAGAGGGTACAACTTTCCAGACATCCCAACAGGCCTTATACCTTGGATTATATCAGGGCGATCTGTGGGGAAACCTGGTTAGAACTCCACGGAGATCGCAATGTAAAAGACGACAAGGCCATGATCGGAGGCCTAGGGAAGATCGGGGATCAAAGTTATATGTTTATTGGCCAGCAAAAGGGCTACAATACCAAGACGAGACAGTTGAGGAACTTCGGGATGGCCAACCCTGAAGGATACAGAAAGGCTTTGCGCCTGATGAAGTCGGCCGAAAAATTTAATGTTCCTGTAGTTTGTTTTATAGACACTCCGGGTGCCTATCCCGGCATAGAGGCTGAGGAAAGGGGACAGGGAGAAGCCATAGCCCGTAACATTCTTGAAATGACCCGGCTTAAGGTACCTATCATAGTAGTGATCATAGGTGAGGGAGCTTCCGGAGGAGCCCTGGGAATAGGAGTAGGGGACAAGGTTTTGATGCTGGAAAACACCTGGTACTCTGTTATTTCCCCGGAATCCTGTTCATCCATCTTATGGCGTAGTTGGGAATACAAAGAAATCGCCGCTGAGGCTCTGAAATTAACAGCCACAGACATGAAGCGCTTAAAGCTGATTGATGAGATCGTAAAAGAACCTGAAGGAGGGGCACATGCCAACCGGGATAAGACCTTCGAAATTGTAAAAAACAAAATTAGTAAGCATTACGAGGAACTCGAAAAGTTATCACCAAAAGAACTGGTGAAAACAAGGATGGACAAGTATGCTGATATGGGAGTTTTCAGCGGGTAAAACGCTGTGTTAAAACCTTTGAGGAAAACCGGAGTTAATTAACTTCGGTTTTTTTATGTTATCAACACAATTTTGTAACTTATCAACAGGCAGATTGTTGAAGACCCGTTAATATCCGAGTTCCGAATTTGAAAGTTAACTTAAGGTTAATGCATACTTTTACATCCATGGAAAAACCAAGTCCGATTGTTGGCCATAAAATTGGCAAATCGTCTCTGATCAACCTAGAGAAGGGTAAATTACCCCCTCAAGCGGTTGATTTAGAGGAAGTTGTGCTTGGTGCAATGATGATCGATAAAAAAGGAGTAGATGAGGTAATCGATATTCTCCACCCGGATGTATTTTACAAAGATGCGCACCGGTTTATCTACGAAGCTATCTTTCAATTGTTCGAAAGCTCCGAACCGGTGGATTTATTAACCGTTTCAGCCCAGTTGAGGAAGGAAGGAAAGCTCGATCAGATAGGTGGCGATTTTTACCTGATAAAACTCACTCAAAAAGTTGCAAGTTCTGCCCATATCGAGTTTCACGCCAGGATCATTCTTCAAAAATATATTCAGCGTAGTTTAATTAAAATTTCAAGTGAGATAATTGAAGACGCTTACAATGAGGGTACTGATGTTTTTGATCTGTTAGACAACGCAGAAGCTAAACTCTACGAGGTAACTCAGGGAAATTTAAAACGCTCCGCAGAAACTGCTCAAAATTTGGTCATACAGGCCAAGAAAAAGATTGAAGAAATATCCAATAAAGACGGACTTAGTGGAATCCCTTCCGGATTTGACAAAGTAGATAAATTGACCTCGGGTTGGCAGCCCAGTGACCTAATCATCATTGCAGCACGTCCCGGAATGGGTAAAACCGCACTTACCCTTTCGATGGCGAGGAACATGGCCGTCAATTCCAATATTCCCGTTGCTTTCTTTTCTCTGGAGATGTCATCAGTACAATTGATAACCCGACTTATTTCCTCTGAGACAGGTTTATCCTCTGAGAAACTGCGGACGGGTCGACTTGAAAAGCACGAATGGGAACAGCTGAACGTTAAGGTAAAAGCGCTGGAAACGGCACCCCTTTTTATCGATGATACCCCTTCACTATCTATTTTCGATCTCAGAGCAAAGGCAAGACGATTGGCTTCACAGCACAAAATAAAACTAATCGTCCTGGATTACCTGCAACTTATGACCGCCGGCGGAAGCCAGAAAGGAGGTAACAGGGAGCAGGAAATTTCTACCATTTCCAGAAACTTAAAGGCCCTGGCGAAAGAACTGAACGTTCCGGTAATCGCTCTCTCCCAGTTATCGAGGGCAGTAGAAACACGGGGAGGAAGTAAAAGACCTATCCTATCCGACCTTAGAGAATCCGGAGCCATTGAACAGGATGCGGATATTGTATCCTTTATTTATCGTCCTGAATACTACAAAATAGACGAATGGGATGATGAGGAACGCACCCCTACACAGGGGCAGGCCGAGTTTATTGTGGCAAAACACCGTAATGGTGGTTTAGATAATATTAGGTTAAAGTTCATTGGACAACTCGGTAAATTTGATAACTTGGATGACTTTGATTCTCCTTTTGAGTTCCAATCGAAGATGAATGCAGATGGAGAAAACCCTTTCATTACCAAAAATCTGCCTAATGCGGATGAGGCTTTTGGAAGCAGTTTGAACGATAATCCAGATCTCGACCCGGATGATAATGAAGTCCCATTTTAGAAGCAACACCTCTCAACCCTTTGCTCCTTATCACTCCTTTCTATCCAACCTTAAATTGAAGTCCCTTTTTAGCTTATTCTTTTTCTTTTTTATTAGTACTTTTTCGTTTGCAACCATGATTCTGCTTCCAATGGATGCGGAAAGTCAGGAAAATCACCTCAAGGCATATGGTATCACATATTGGGTGCTGACAAAAGAACAAAAAGTACAATGGTTACTCAATTATCGGGGCGGATCCTTTTTACTCCCCGACGGGGAAGCTATCCGCAGGGAATGTCAGATCAGAGGAGTCTCTTTTGAGATCATCTCTGATGCAAAGGCCGAAGCTATCCTCGACGCCATTGGGAGCCCTTCCCAGAATCAGGAAGCTGTCATCCTGGAAAAAGCACCAAAAATAGCTGTCTACAGTCCAAAGGAAAACCAGCCGTGGGATGATGCTGTAACCATGGTGCTGACCTACGCCGAGATTCCATACGTAACTGTTTACGATGAGGAAGTTCTCGATGATCAGTTAGCCCTCTACGACTGGCTACATCTCCACCATGAAGATTTTACAGGACAGTACGGCAAATTCTACCAGGCTTATCGAACCCAGCCCTGGTATATTGAAGGGAAACTAAATGCTGAGGCCCGGGCCGAAAAGCTCGGTTATTCTAAAGTTTCAGAAGAAAAGGGAGCTGTGGCAGGCAAGATCAGGGATTATGTTATAGGTGGTGGATTTATGTTTGCCATGTGTTCTGCAACCGATAGTTTTGACATTGCCCTTGCCGCCCGCGGAGTGGATATTTGCGAACCCATGTTTGATGGAGATCCCTCAGAACCCAATTATCAGGGAAAACTGAACTTTGACAATACTTTTGCCTTTGAAGATTTTACGCTCGAAAGAAATCCACTGCGATATGAATTTTCATCTATCGACATGACCAATAAAAGACGAAGTGTTCCCAGGGAGTCGGATTATTTTACCCTTATGGATTTTTCCGCCAAATGGGATCCTGTGCCTACGATGTTGTGCCAAAACCACACTATGCTGGTTAAGGGTTTTATGGGGCAGACCACATCATTTGAAAGGAGTGAGATCAAGCCTGTTGTCCTGGTATTAGGCGAGAATAAAATCAATGGGGAGGCCAGGTATATTCACGGGATTAAAGGAAAGGGATTTTTTACATTCTACGGGGGCCATGATCCGGAAGACTATCAACACCGTGTTGGTGATCCGAAAACAGAACTGGAATTACACCCCAATTCTCCGGGGTATCGGCTGATTTTAAATAATGTACTTTTTCCTGCCGCGAGGAAAAAGAAACAAAAGACCTAATCCAGGTTTCTCAATAATTCTTCGAGTACTTCCTCTACACCCATCTGATCATTACTCTTTGTCGTAAATCTGGCAGCTTTAAGCACATTGGGATGTGCGTTCGCCATTGCATAGCTAAAATCGGACAAGGCCAGCATTTCAAGGTCGTTGTTGTAGTCTCCAAAAACCATCGTTTCTGCCGGGCCTATACCCAGTTCGCCTTGTATTATATTAAGGGCATGTCCCTTGTGTGCGTTGGGATGAGAAATGTCTACCCAGTGGCGACCGGAGATCTTGACCATCAGTGACTCCTCAAATGGGGAAACCAATGGGTAAATATGTTGTTCTGAACTCTCAAAATGATAGGCTGCAATTTTCATGACTTCCCGATCAAAACTGTGCAGGTCTTCAATGATCTCAAATTCGGTATAGTATTCTTTGAGTACGCTTAAGAACTCAGAAGAATGGCCAGACACATAGGCGTTATTCCTGGCGCATAGAACCGGATGTATACTGTTGTTTCGGTGCAGGGTTTGGAGAACTGTATTCTTGAGAGCGGGATTCAGGGGAGTAGAGACGATTTCCCTATCAGCTTGCATGGCGAGGCCACCATTTTCAGCAATGACATATATCTCATTTCTTATAGGTTGCAGTTTGGATACAATACTGTTGAACTGCCTTCCACTGGCTGCAGCAAACTGTACTCCTTTATTATTAAGGGCCTCAAACAATTTAAAAAACCTTTCACTCACCTGATGTTCAGAGTTGAGGAGGGTCCCGTCCATATCGGTTACCACTAGTTTAATTCGGGAAATGTCTGCCGGCTTTTTCATTTAAAGGTGTAAAGGTATTTGTATTGTTTAAATTCTGTATTACTTTATGGTAAAGTATTACAAGTAAATGACAATTCTATGTTGATAGTTCATCAGAAAGAGATTTCACTGGCTCCTTACCCCCGTGGATTTCATTTGATTACCCAGCGGGTCATTCAGGAAATTCCGGAGATTGAGAATATAAGTATGGGCATGTTGCAGGTGTTTATAAAACACACTTCGGCCAGTCTTACGATTAATGAAAACGCAGATAGCACGGTTCGCGACGACTTTGAACGTCATATCAATGTAATGGTTCCTGAAAATGCACCTTACTATGTCCATACCTACGAAGGAGCTGATGATATGCCTGCCCACATCAAAGCTTCAATGATGGGTAGTAGTGTGCAAATCCCTATTACCAATGGCACTCTCAATCTGGGTACCTGGCAGGGGATATACCTCTGTGAACACCGGGATCGCGCTCAGGGACGTTCACTCCTTCTTACGTTGTGGGGTTTGTGATTTATAACGGACTAATCAAAATAAAAAACCCTTCGAGCAATCGAAGGGTTTACAGCGAAATATTTTATCTATCTATTTTACTTTGTCGACCACGGCCTTAAAGGCTTCAGGATGATTCATGGCAAGGTCTGCCAATACTTTCCTGTTGAGCTCGATGTTGTTGGCTTTTACTTTTCCCATAAATTGAGAATAAGACATTCCGTGCATTCTGGCCCCGGCATTGATCCTGGTGATCCATAGGGAACGGAAGTTCCTCTTCTTGTTTCTACGGTCTCTGTAGGCGTAAACCATCGCCTTTTCAACGGCGTTCTTAGCAACCGTCCATACGTTCTTACGTCTTCCAAAGTATCCTTTGGCTTGCTTGAGCACTTTTTTTCTTCTCGCTCTGGAAGCAACTGAATTTCTTGATCTTGGCATTTTTCTTTAGTTTTTTGTAGCAGGCGGCTGTACTACAGCTCTTTAATGCCCAACTCCACGGTTAATACTTGTTACCTTGCGTTGCTTTATTTCAATCGCAACTGCTCTTTAATACTAGCTTCATCTGCACTGTGAACCAGAGTAGAATGAGTTAAGCGAAGCTTGCGCTTTTTTGATTTCTTGGTCAGAATGTGACTCTTGTAAGCGTGCTTCCTTTTGATCTTTCCAGTACCGGTGAGTTTAAACCTCTTTTTGGCACTGGATTTTGTTTTCATCTTAGGCATTGTTCCTTTATCTTATGATTAATCTCGCTGTGGTATTCTTACTTTTTGGTCTTTGGCGCAATGAACATCGTCATCCGTTTTCCTTCGAGTCGCGGCATCTGTTCAACTTTCCCGTACTCTTCCAATTCCTGCGCTAATCTCAACAAGAGGATCTCACCCTTGTCTTTATAAACAATCGACCTTCCCTTAAAAAAGACATAGGCCTTTAGTTTTGCTCCTTCCTTAAGGAACTTTTCTGCGTGTTTTTTCTTAAACTCGTAATCGTGGTCGTCCGTATTAGGTCCGAACCTTATCTCCTTTACGATGACTTTGGTAGCCTTAGCCTTCATCTGCTTTTCGCGCTTCTTCTGCTCGTAAAGGAATTTTTTGTAATCTATAATTTTACAAACCGGAGGTTCAGCATTAGGTGAAATTTCAACTAAATCTAATTCCAGTTCTTCAGCCTTGTTGAGGGCCTCCCTGATAGGGTAAACTCCCATTTCCACGTTATCCCCAACGAGGCGTACCTCAGGGGCTAAAATCTTTTTATTGATCTTGTGAGGGTTTTTATTTTCCCTCCGGGGTTGGGGTCTGAATCTTCTTCGTATTGCTATGGCTACTTCTTTTTAATTAAACTTTATTTTGTTTTTAAAACGTCTTTAATGTACTATTTATTTCTGTTTCAACCAAGTTGGCAAAATCCTTAAGGCTAATGTTTCCAATATCTTCTCCTCCGTGCCTTCTCACAGAAATGGTTCCTTCTGCCTCTTCATTCTCTCCTACAATCAGCATAAAAGGAATTTTGTTCATTTCAGCTTCCCGTATTTTCTTTCCTACGGTCTCATTTCTGGCATCAATGAGCGCGCGAATTTCGTTATTTTCTATCGATTTTAAAACTTTTTCCGCATATTTTTCATGTTTCTCACTGACTGGCAGGATGATAGCCTGCTCGGGAGTTAGCCATAAAGGGAAATTTCCACCGGTATGTTCCAGCAACAGGGCAACAAATCGTTCCAGACTCCCAAAAGGCGCCCTGTGGATCATCACTGGTCTGTGCAATTCATTGTCGCTTCCTTTGTAGGTGAGGTCGAATCGTTCGGGTAGGTTGTAATCTACCTGTATGGTACCCAGCTGCCAATTCCTGCCGAGGGCGTCTTTGACCATAAAATCGAGTTTAGGGCCATAAAACGCTGCTTCTCCGGCTACGACCTTATAATCTAAGCCCTTTTCTTCTGCAGCATTGATAATAGCTTGCTCTGCCTTTTCCCAATTGTCTACAGCACCGATGTATTTTTCAGGTTTATCGAGATCACGAACAGATACCTGGGCAGTAAAATGATCAAAGCCTAATGAGCCCAGCACGTATAGAGACAGATCGATGACGTTTTTAAATTCCTGATCTAACTGCTCCTGGGTGCAAAATATATGGGCATCGTCTTGTGTAAAGCCTCTTACGCGAGTAAGACCGTGTAATTCCCCACTCTGTTCATATCGATATACCGTCCCAAATTCAGCGTACCGCTTTGGCAATTCCCTGTAACTAAATGGCTTTGCATTGTAGATCTCGCAATGATGCGGACAATTCATCGGCTTTAGCAGGAATTCTTCATCTTCTTTCGGGGTGTGAATGGGTTGAAAACTGTCTTCACCGTATTTGGCGTAATGTCCGGAAGTGACATACAATTCTTTTTGACCGATATGGGGAGAAATCACCATCTCATAACCCGCTTTTTTCTGGGCTTTTTTCAGAAATTGCTCGAGTCTTTCCCTCAGGGCAGCCCCTTTTGGTAACCATAGGGGTAGTCCCTGTCCTACCTTTTGAGAGAAGGTAAATAATTCCAATTCCTTCCCTAGTTTTCTGTGATCTCGTTTTTTAGCCTCTTCTAAAAGTTCGAGGTATTCCGTAAGCTCCTTCTGCTTGGGGAAGGATATGCCGTATACGCGTGTCAACTGCGGATTTTGCTCATCTCCTCTCCAATACGCTCCGGCAACGCTCAACAATTTAAGTGCTTTGATGTATCCCGTATTCGGGATGTGACCTCCGCGGCAGAGATCGGTGAAGCTGTCGTGATCACAAAAGGTTATGGTACCGTCCTCCAGATTGGAGATCAGTTCAACCTTGTATTCATTTCCTTGTTTTTTGTAGTAATCAAGGGCGTCCTTTTTGCTTACTTCCCGCATTTTATAGGGGTGTTTACCCCTTGCGATCTCTATAGCCCTTTTCTCGATCTT